>JBBIQC010000148.1:2908-8699 GCA_037442585.1 Oscillatoriales cyanobacterium bin_317 | reverse complement strand
CAGGGAGGCAGCGATCGCTACATCCGGGAATCCATGTTCGGTGGCGCATTTGGCGCATTTCGGACGCGGGGCGTGCATTTCTTTAATGAAGATAATCCGGTGTATCGAGAACTCGCCAAAATCCTGGAAATTCGCCGGAAAAACATCGTCTTGCGGCGCGGTCGCCAATACCTGCGCCCGATTTCTGCACCGAATGACGGGGTGAATTTCAAATTGCCGGAGATGGTGGGGGGACAAATGCGATCAGTAGTGCCTTGGTCGCGGATTTTTAACGGCAAGGAGGTGATGCTGGCGATTAACACGGACTATGACCAGCCCAGAACGGCTTGGGTGACGATTGACAATGACCTGCATCAAGCTGGGGATGTGTTGGAGTGCCTTTACTCAACGGATGCAGCGCAGGTGGGTCAGACAGTGACGGTGGAGGCGCGGAATGGGAAAGCAGTGTCAATTACCGTTCCTGCCGCAGGTTTTGTGATTTTTGAGTAGTTCAAAAAATAAGTAGTTTAATCTAGGAGGATAAAATGACTCAAGTAATTAATGACAATCTTCAGATTAATGGAGATGTCTACTTGAAGGCAGATAATTATGTCTCCCTACATTACGGAAACCGAGGGAGATTAGGTCAGACCCCTAATTTTAATCCCGATAACAATAACAATGGCTTGTGGTTGGAAGCAAGTCAAGATGGTTCCGAATCGGGAGGCATTTTCTGTAACGGCAATACCATAGTCTTGTGGAGCCCTGGTGATAACGATACCTTGAGAGTTTATGACGAAGACGACTTTGGGTCGCCTACCCTCGTTCCTAAATTTGTCATCAATAATGCAGGGAATGTCGGCATCGGAACGGCGAGTCCCCAAGCCAAATTACATGTCAACGGCGACATCATTGCGGCGGGAGATATCCGGATTGATCGATCTTGGCTTCCTAATCCCACGTTCGAGGGCGTGACATACACGACCCGAGCCACCATCCAATGCCCACAGGCCGAGAACAGTAGCGTTTCATTCCATTCTCCCGGTGGGCCAAGAACAGCCCTGGTCACGGACGGACCCATCATGTCTTTGGAGAGTGGCGCGTACTTTGCGGGTCCGGCAGTACTGCTGAACAACGCCGTCCGGATCGATCAATCTTGGCTTCCTAATCCCACGTTCGAGGGCGTGACATACACGACCCGAGCCACCATCCAATGCCCACAGGCCGAGAACAGTAGCGTTTCATTCCATTCTCCCGGTGGGCCAAGAACAGCCCTGGTCACGGACGGACCCATCATGTCTTTGGAGAGTGGTGCATTCTTTAACGGCAACGTGGTCGTTACGGGAGATATCGTGTTACAAAACGCTGACTGTGCGGAAGAATTTGCCATCAAAGACTTGGAAATGATTGAACCAGGAACCGTTATGGTGCTTGGTGAAGAAGGCTCATTGTGCCAAAGCACAGAAGCCTATGACAAGAAAGTGGCAGGTGTCGTTTCCGGTGCTGGCGATCTCAAACCGGGCTTGATTCTGGACAAGCAATCTGAGTCAACGAACCGGATGCCGATAGCCTTGATGGGCAAGGTTTACTGCAAAGTCGATGCTCAGCATGCCGCAATTGAGGTAGGCGATTTGTTGACGACTTCTCCAACTCCGGGTCATGCGATGAAAGCCACCGACCCGACCAAAGCTTTTGGCACGATTATTGGCAAAGCCTTGCGCCCACTAGCAGCAGGAAAAGGGCTAATTCCCATTCTGGTTGCGCTTCAGTAAGCGTAAAAGTGAAAGGAAAGGCTGACCAATGACGCTCCAGAACCTGAAGTTACTAACTAATTACCTAAGCACTTTGAGCGGGAGAATTGTCCTGGCAGCCTTGATCTTCTCAATGGTGTTTCCAATCGGATGTCAAATGAATTATGGGAGGGAAAAAACGATGAACAACTCGATAGAATCTGAAGCGATCCAAAAATTTCGCGAACGTCTCAACCAAGGGAATTTGGCAGGCATCAATGTCACCTATCGCGTTTCGGGAGGAATGCCAGCCGAGGGGCGAATTGAGGAGGAATTCAGCGTCTCTGGCAATAATCTAGCCACAGCACGCAGCATGACGGGAACCAACCTGCCCCAAGAAGCTTCGGCAGAATTTGCCCCGGCTGAAGTGCAAAGCTTGCTCGCTCAGGTTGGGCAAGGCATAGACAGTTTGGTTCCCCGTTCAGAGGCTCGGTTTTTGCCTGATTCTGTGGTTGGTTCGATCACCCTTGAGGTTGATGGAGAGCAAGCAACTTTCTATTTCCTAGTCGATGAGGAAGAGCGACAAAGTCAAAATAAACCGATCGCACCAGCGATGGCTGAAGCAATTGATACTTTTTCCCATCTCTCTAAACAACTTTTGCAACGGGGAGGAAATTAACATGGCTATCAGTCTTAGAGGTGTTGCTCGCCGCTACCGAGGTATTACAGGGGGATTTTCGGTCGCTGCTTCCCTGGGCAGGGGGTCATTACGTTCTAGGCTAGTGTCTCTAGCACGTCAGGAGCATCGGTTTAACTTCTCGGAATGTATCTATGGTGGGACAGCAGCATTTGAACAAACTTGGTCCCACATCATTATTAGGATTAGGTTGAATCCTGACGCTGGCATATCCGATGCCACGATGAATACGTTAAGAAACACTTGGAGGAATGGGATTCAAACAACTTGGAGCGATCGCTGGGGAGTTGGACACTCAGGTGAAATGACTTGTCCCCTGACGTTTGAGGTTCAATGGGTGACTACAAATGAGCATCATGCGGTGAGAGTTCGTCAATGTCCCGCAGGAGAGTTTTGCCGCAGCAATACTGGGCTTTGGGACACTAATGATACTGGTGCTGTAGCGGCTCATGAGTGCGGTCACTTCTTTGGGCTAGCTGACGAATACGCTGATGCTAATTGTCCAAATAGAAATCCAGTCAATACTGGAACAATTATGGATAACAACTCTAATGTTGTTCCTGCCAGAATGATGACACGCTTTGCCAATAACATTGGCTCAAATGTAGTTGCCATTTAATATTTGATGTTAATTGGTTCTGTCGGATGTTGTTGAAGTAGAGGGTTGATCATGGCAACTTTAAGTTTACGGACAATAGTCACCAACTATCTTGGCAAAGCTGCTCCCCTTTCAATTAAGCGGGATATCTTGGGGATTTACAGTGATGACCGCCCCCAGATTTACTCCCTGAAGCGGCAATTGAATTATATGCAAGCGCACACAGCTTGTCATACTAGCCTGCCGATCGGCTCACCCCCATCCGCCGAACAAAAAACAAGGTTCAGAAAGTGGTTTCCCAACCTGCAAGTTTTCAACATCACCGCTCCAGCAACAGGAGGTTCATCAATACCTGGAAGTTATAACTGTATTGCCTGGAGTGTGGGAATTACCAATCAGTGGATCTGGCCAGGAGATACTGTTGCTGCTTTTGATACCTTTTATGCCTCTTACGGATGGTCGGTTGCCGCCAACTGCGCTCCTGAGTACAAGAAGCGCAAGGTAGCGCTCTATGCCATGAACCGCGACCCCAATAATTGTACTCATGGCTCGCGGGAGACTGTTGATTGCGACTGGCATGAAAGTAAATGCGGTGGAGCGGAGCGGATTGTGCATGACAGGAGGCAGATGGAGGGTGGCAATGTTTATGGGGACATTATCAAATGCTACGAAAAAGCCGATCCTAATGCCAACCTGGACCTTGCTTAGAGATTATTTTCTGGGAGGGTAGATTATGTCCGATTCAAACAATGTAAGAGAAAGATTTGACGAGCTTTATGCTGCTTGGGAAAGGGAAATTCAAGACCCAAGGATTCAATTTAGCTCTAGACCCAAAGATTACATCGAGAATGAACCTTATCGTCAAATTGTGCAACTTGGTAAAGAAGCACTTCCGTTGATTCTTGAAAAAATATCAGCCGGTGTATTTTTCATGAATCAGGCAGCCTTAGAAATTGCTGGTTCTGACCTCGAACAGTTCAGATCGGAAGAACAAAATCTTCCCACTGCTGAAAGACTGATGTTTGCTAGAGAAAGAATGCCGCAGTTTTTGAGTGAGCAGCAAAAATCAGAACTGATCTTGAAATATCTTGCAAAGGTAGAGAACTAGAGCGGTTATGTAATCGGTGCCAGGAGGTATTTAAGAATGGCTAGACCAAATGCACTTGTCGATGGAATTAGTAACCTGTCTTCACCGAGGGAAACTCTCGAAGCCAGACCAGGAGAAATACCGTCAAGAGCGGTTACGGTGAACTTCCAAGGTGGTCGCTCTGGCCAGTTAGATCTGGCAATCCCCCGCTCGGTTGTTTGGGCTGAGGTTCTCGATTCTCTGCGTCAGGCCAACGAGCCAGTCTATGTCGAAATCGATCCAGAAACTAATGTCATTACGGAACTGCTTCTGCCACGAGAGGTAAGGGTGGGAGCGATAACTCCAACGGACACAGGCGATGCCGTTGAAGTTGAGTTGATTATTTCCCAAGCACGACACTATCTGCGGCGGACAAATCCTGATTTCCAGCAGTTTTTCAATATCTTACAGACTGCCCAGGAAGAAGGCACTCCAGTATTGGTAACGGAGACACTGGATGGCTACGAGATTATTGATGTCAAGTCGCTCCCAAAGCCTCCTCTGGAGGGGGTAGAAGCACCACCGCCGGTTAGTCGTACACCTGCGCCTACTTCTGTCACGCTACAAAAAGCTCAGGATCTCTTTAATTTGGTCAGTGCTAAAACTTGCGCTCCAACCGGTGTACCATCAACTTGCATCCCTTTCTTGTATCCCGAGAATGGGTGCTGGGCTAGAGCCCATGAGATGTGCCGCCTGTTCATCGATGCAGGTGTGCAGCCTGAAAAAGTATGGATTTATGGTAACCTCCACGCTGCGACCCAAAATAGTCCCTCGTGTAAGGTCGGATGGATATATCACGTTGCACCCACATTGCTGGTCAGCACTGGTGCTACCTCGGAAGTTTATGTCATCGATCCATCTCTTTTCCTGAGTCCTGTGCGAAGAGTCATCTGGTTTGACGTGCAGGGAGATTCCTCTGCTGCTTTAGAGTCTTCAGATGCCTCTATCTTTTACAAAAGTAAAGGTAGCGGGTACGTGGAGTATGATGACGCTGCTTACACAAAAACTCAGCGAGATTTGACAACCTACCGGAATCAACTGAAACTTCGCTCAGCCAGTTCTGTCGGTCCACCACCCTATAGCAGTTGTGCTTGGAAGGTAAAGGCGATTGCCGCCAGATGTCTGAGTAAAAATCCCCCAATTTCAGTAAAACGAGACATTTATGCTGGTATTAGTCCGCAAGCTCGGACTTTAAGGCAGCAATTGGCAGTTATTCTGAGTCGTTGCTAGCGGTAGGTTGATGTCAATTATTCCAATAACTAAACAAAAAGGAGAAATTTTATGGCTACAGGGCTTGCAATTACAATTGGTCTAAATTCAGTCGATCCCGCCCATTACAGTGGTTGGAGTGGGGAGCTTATTGCCTGCGAGTTTGACGCTAACGATATGACCGCGATCGCCAAAGCTCAGGGATTCACTGCCTCAACACTATTAACACGGGCAGCGACAAGACAAGCGGTACTCAGTCACATCAGCGATGCAGCCCAAAAACTACAGTCTGGCGATATCCTTCTGCTTTCCTATTCTGGACATGGCGGACAGCTTCCCGATCTTAACGGCGACGAACCAGACGGACTTGACGAAACCTGGTGTCTGTTTGACGGGGAGTTGGTCGATGATGAACTCTACTTCGCTCTAGTTAATAAACTAGTTTATCACAT
>JBBIQC010000148.1:0-2898 GCA_037442585.1 Oscillatoriales cyanobacterium bin_317 | reverse complement strand
ATGAACTCTACAACTCTTTCAGCCAGTTTGCTGCTGGCGTGCGTATTTTGGTATTTTCTGATAGCTGTCACAGCGGTACAGTAACCAGAGATGCTTACTACGCCAGCATGAGGCGGGGACTTGGGGAAATGGTGGGAGATCGTTGTCTGCCCCGTGAACTTGTCATGACTGTTTATCAGGCGAATCAACATTTCTACGATCCCATCCTGAAAAGCCGAGCGATTGCCGAGCGATTGGAGACGATTAAGGCATCAGTTATGCTGATTTCAGGGTGTCAGGATAATCAAACCTCGGCAGACGGTGATTTCAACGGGTTATTTACTGGTGTGCTGAAGGAAGTGTGGAACGCTGGCAAGTTCAAAGGGAGTTATCGTTACTTCCACCGCCGCATCCAAAGGCGGATGCCTCCCTATCAGACACCAAACTACATGATGATTGGAGCACCAAATCGCTCATTTGAACATCAGAAACCATTCACTGTTTAACACCAGTGCGATCGCTTCTTTAGAGAGCAAGACGCGATCTCCAGCATTAAACCAAACATCAAAAAAAGGCTAAAGTTCCATTCAACCGATCGATTTGATCAAGATGCGATCGCAGGTTTTGAAAGGAGGAAAAGGGCGATCGCTCATCTCTCCAAATCAACTCAGAATCGTGTGGTAATGAGGAGTGCGATCGCTTCTTTGGGAAGACAAGAGGCGATCGCAGATTTTGAAAAGGGAGAAAGGCGATCGCATCTCTTGAAACCAGGAGAGGGGTGGTCTACTCGATCGCGGCTCTGGAATCCCTGGGACTCACCCAACAGCAAGCGGAGGTGCTGTTCTGGGTCGCTAAGGATAAAAGCAATGTCGAAATTACGAAAGTACTGGATTGCTGTGAAGGAACGGTACGAAAGCATCTAGAGCATCTGTACAAAAAACTGGAGGCGCAAACCCGCATGGGATCTGTGATCACCACTCTGGAGAGATTGGGGCTACTGCAGGTATGGTTTGTTGCAATTTCGTCATAATCCTATACGCAGATCATCGTATTGTTCCTAGACCAAATTCTTGCGAGCATTTAATCGAATATGTATCAGTTTTCAATGGAGAAAAGAGTTATGACAGAAGAAAACAGGGTATTCGACAATCCTCAGCCCCCAGCGCTATGTACTGAAGTGATGCGCTTTAAAGGCAGGCGAGCGAGCGCAAAACTCGCCTCCGAGGTCGAGAAAGAACTGGCCAGTCAGCCCCCAGAGATGGTGGAGTTCGATGGGCGCTTATATCCGAAGGGACCGGAGGCAGTGGCAGTGCCAGTCATGAAGACCGCTGCTGAGATCAGCGCCGCCCTTTCGAGGGAAACGGATGCGTATATCCCGGAACACGTGGATGTCGATTATGTCCCGCGGCTCGAGCCGCGCAGTATGCGTCGCCCGAAGTTCATTGAGCGCAGTACGTTCCTGGCTGACGCTAATCGGCGACAAGGCGATGTGGCTCCCAGGACGATCTTCGGCACTGATGACCGCAAGGTATTCTACAGCACGGCATATCCGTGGCGTTGCAATGGAAGGGTTGAAAGCCCGGTGGGTTTTGGCAGCGGCGTGATGGTCGGCCCGCGCCATTTGCTGACCTGTTCGCATATCATCGACTGGCGACCGGATGGCACCGCTGGCTGGCTGAAGTTCACACCGATGTACTACAACGGCCCCGGGCCATATGGCAGTGCCTGGGCGATACGGGTCTACTTCAAATACAAGGTCCAGGGTCCGACGATCGACTACACTGAGGGCAAGTATGACTATGTTGCGGTAGTGCTGGATCGCACTGTAGGGTCTGCCACGGGTTGGCTCGGCACCAAGAGCTACAGTGATAGTTGGGATGGCGGCGCGTACTGGACCCACGTCGGCTACCCTGATGATCTGACCGGTTTACAACGGCCGACCTATCAGACCGGCATTGCCCTTGACGGCGACTTCTGGAGTCCCGACTCTCACGAAAGCATGAGCCACCAAGGTGACGTGTGGCCGGGCCAGAGCGGCGGCCCATTCTGGGGATATTGGGATGGCTCGCCATACGCGGTGGCGACGCAGAGTGGCCAGACCGCTTCTCAAAATACCGGCAGTGGCGGTTCAGATCTGGTTGACTTGGTGATCAAAGCGCGGGCCGAATTCCCGTAAGGGGTGGCAGCGCATCGGGGGCTTAGAGACCCTGATTTTTCACGACATCTCTGAAAGTCCCTTCAGTCCAGGATTTCCCCCCAAGATGATTCTCAATAACCTTAATTTAATGATAATCAGTAACGGGAGAATCAGCCTTGGGGGATGGGACAGTCAGGCAATCACGTCGGGGAAAAAAGATGCCGTGAAAAGCCAGGTACGCCACCTCTGGAATCAGTGATAACTATGCTTACAGCCGACATTTCCAAGACCCTACGAAACCTAAAATCTATCCCTTTACTATCGAGTGGGGAACAGATTTTCAGCCCTCGTGGTCTGAGATGGAGAAAATTATCCTGGATATCGATGCAGGCTGATAGAGTTTTGTTTGGCCACAATTGAGTACGGCGGATCTGGCAGTTCAGGAATTTCTAACTGGGTTCGCTATGCAACTTGGGCTTGGATCATTATGATTGGTGTCTTAATGATTACTCCGAGTGGCATAGGCTGTCCTGTCTGTGATTCAGGACTAACAACGATTCCGGGGGTAATTTCCATTGGGCTTGGTATAGCGGAATTATGAGTAATCAGTTTCAGACGCCTCAGTGAGCTAGTTCCTAATGATGCGATCGCCCAAATCAAACAAGAGATGAAATTCTGTTGAGCTGATCAATTTGACAGGAATGAGATCGCAGGTTTTGAAACGAGAAAAAGGGCGATCGCTCATCTCTCCAAATCAACTCAGAATCGTGTGGTAATGAGGA
>JBBIQC010000147.1:8290-9164 GCA_037442585.1 Oscillatoriales cyanobacterium bin_317 | reverse complement strand
AGTTGGGTCTCATGCTTCGACCCAACCTACGGGCTACTAACTGCAGCTGTAGTATTAGGCGAGTTAGTGGGGAGTTCTCGTTATTTCTTATTCCTATTTACTCACTCGGAAGGTTGGAGATATTCGGTACGTTGGAGAGAAGACCTGTAGGGGAGTAACTTTCGCCTCTACCTCCAATATGTGTGGTTACAAAAGGCAGTGTTCCGCCCTGCTGCCGCATAGTGCTCGCAAAAGGAATTAATACATGGTGTTTTCGCTAAAGCGATTGCATTTCCAGGTCTGATCTCGAGGTCAAGCGGTTCATGGGCCGCCTCGCAAGCACTCTTCCATAGCCTAAAGTCAGGTAAGCTTCGCGGATCGATTTCGTTTCTGTCTTGTTGAGTCGAACGCAGCAAATTTCTTAAGTGCCGGCGAGCGCCGGGAGGGGGAATATTTGCAGACAGGGTCGAGAAAAGGTCTCCAAGCTCGTCAATCAGTCTGGATTCCTCCTCCGCCTGTTCGGGTGTAACTGTCTCCCTCTGAAGCAGAGTATCCAGTGCCTGTACAGCCTCTGCCGCGACAGTAAAGCCAATTTCTTCTGCATAAGTATCAGCATCAAGCGTGGTAGGTAAAGCTGCACTTGAATTTGGAACAACCCCAGCGGGTCTTCCGCCAATGGCCGACGCAAAGGCTAGTAAGCTTTCGCGAACTCTATTAAATCGACCGGTCATGCCTCGTAGCAGTTCCCGCGCAGCCTCCCGTCTAGGGGCAATTTGTGATTCGTACCGCGATCTGGCTATCTCAACAGACCCGGCTCGTGCAGTTTCAGATGTGCTTACATTGCTACTCAGGTTCCGTAAGCGCTCATTGAGTTGAACCCTTCTCTCCAAATTGT
>JBBIQC010000147.1:0-8280 GCA_037442585.1 Oscillatoriales cyanobacterium bin_317 | reverse complement strand
CCTGAGCAGAAGGGCACGTTGATCGGGTGTGATTCGCCAAGCCAGAGAATCCAACAGGCTACGGTTTTGCTCCGCCAATCTTTGCATCACGGCAGAGCGATCCAGACCGCGGCTCCTAATGAATTCACGGTTGGCAATCTCAGCACTTCCTAATGTTCCTGACGAAAGTGGTGGGATTATTTCATTTGTTGTGTCAGCCGGATTGCTAACTGAAGACATTCTCATAAACCGTGTAATACCATGAACATCGTGGCCATTCTCTGGACCGCTAAAGTTGCCGATCCACTCGGTATGGGCTCTTCCTCCGCCTTGCGGCGATCCCTGGCTGTACAATTCTGCCTGCCCATAAACACGGGTGGGACTAACTTCCACAAAGCTTAGCCAGCGTGAGAAAATAACACTATGATCTCCGGTGCGAGTGTCGACATCGGTATAAATATATAGCCAATCCCCTCTTTGCAGGTTTCTTATATCGCCAGGAGATATTTCCTCACGCCGGGAAACGGCCAGACTGGCTATTCCTACCATACGACGGTGTTCTCGCTCTGCTCTCCTAAAAGATCCTGTTGCCGACTGCAGCCTTCTATTGGCTTCGTTAAGTTCCTGGTTGGCTACCCTTAAACGTTGCTGCTCGGCTGCCAGCCGCTCCCGCAATGCTGGCCTATGTTCCGGGGATGCTTGTTGTATTTCTGCCTGCAATTCACGAATTGCAGCTTGGGCATCGGCTCTTCTCTGCTCGGCTTCTCGCTGTTCTCGTGTGGGATCATCAAGGGCTACTCGTGCGGCTTCCATAGCAACACGCGCCGCCTCGAGCCTCTGCTCTCGGGACCGCCGACGTTCCGGGTCTAGTACTACTGCCCCTTCGCCCCCAGGCTCTTTAGAGCCGCCACCCAGCACAACTTGTCCGGTAGGGTCTGTTGTACCCATAACTCCAGCTGTGAGAGTACCACTCGGTGGGGTTACACCCGCGTAGTGATAGACCAGGTGGGCCCAGTGAAAACACATCCTCGCATGCACTTCCTGCAAGCGAAACCCTGGATCATAGACTCCATTGGCCAATATGTGTGCCGATATTGCAATTCGCTGCCCGGCATCGAGCAGGTTGGTCTCATCGCCATTGAAAAGTCGCTCTGGTATAATTCTTGAAGCAAAATACTGTGACAACAAAGTAATTTGGCCTTGCGTAAAGTTCGCGGCAATTTCTTGTGCACTCAATTCCCGATTTGCAGATGAAATTTCCTCCGGAGATATGCCTGCGGAAGAAATACTACCCGGCCTGGGCCTGAATACGTGTCGTATGCTACTAAAATGCCTATTAAAATCGGCGACAAATTCATCCGACACCCTGGTTTCCCTGGTTTCCTGGTCCGCTTGCTCCTGATGGGAAAGGTATCGCTCGTACAAACGGATAAACTCATCGATTTCATTGGATGTGATGGTCAAACTGTAGGTGTCCTGTTGGGAACTAAAGACTACGCGAGTTGTTTCATCGGTTTCAGACCTCGAGCTTTCTGCACGCCGAAGTCCCTCCAAAGCTGCGCTGATGTTATTCTCATTGCCTTCATCGAGGATACGCATCAGGTGAGGAACTGAACTGGCATGATCTTGCTCAGTGTACTCATCAAGCTGGACAATATTACTTTTTGTCTGGATAGCACTAAAATTATTTCTCATCCCTAAGCTTGAAGACTGGTATTTGGGTACTAGCTCACCATTGACTGCCTTTTCCCCAAAAATGTCAGCCTCTCTCTCTAACTCTTTATCATCGTTTAAAATCAGCCCCTTCCCCATCCTACTAGTGGGTTTCACCACTCCACTTCTTTGCTGGGCCACGTGAGTAAATTCATGGCCAATAAGATTTTGTCCTTTTACCGAGTCAGGATTAAATTCACCGGGTGCAAAATGAACCGAATCTCCCTTAGTAAATGCCCGGGCATTTAAATCAACTGCTTCTTGCGAGTTTTTCTGAATATTTAAATTTGAGAAATCTTGTCTAAATGAATTCTCCATATTTTCTTGCAGATCTTCTGGTAAACTTTCATTCTTTTTCCTTTGAATTAGATTTGAGTTAAAGTTTAATGGTAGTTGAAAAAAGCTTAGATCTTTACTAAAAAAGCTATTTTCACTTCCTTCTGGCTTGAAAAATGGTTCTTTTTCAGATTTCTTTTGAAAAAATGGCTGATTAGCATTTGCTCTGCTAACTGTTTTTTTCTGGTTTGATGAAGGGTTTTTCATGGTTTTAAGTCCCTCTCTAAGCGCCCTTATTTCTCCACCTTTGTTGGTTATTCGTTGAGTCAGAAAATCTCTCGCTCCTATATCAGCTACATTCCCTTGCTGCCGATACTCGCCATTCACTTGGCTGATTTTGAGATTTCTTTGCACAATGCTTTCCTGTTGCACCAGATGGGTTAACTCATGCGCCAACAACTCTTTTCCCCTGGAACTCCCAGCGTCATACTCCCCCTGCCGAAAGAAAACATCCTGCCCGGTGGTGAAGGCGCGGGCGTTGAGACTGTGGTTGAGGCTGTCGGCGGTGCTGTCGGTGTGCAGGCGAACGCGGTTGAAGTCAGCCCCAAAGCGTGGTTCAAAAAAATTACGTTCTGATTGAGGCAGAGGTTGCCCCCCACTTCGTAAAGCTGTAATGCGGTTTTGCAGGCTGGAGGATATCGTAGGCGGTTCACCGCAAGCCGTTTTAGTTTGTAGGGTTTCTTCCTCTTCTTTTTTCTTGTCCTCTTCCTCCATCGGCTGCCGTTGCAGTTCCTCCCCGCATTCGGGACAGACTCGCTGGATCTTGGGTTCGGTCATTCGCATCACCTGATCGGCAACACGATCGGCTTCCTGCTCATATTCATCCCCTGGTTGATTCACCGTTAGTTTGGGTTGAATCGGTAAAGCCGCTGGCTGCGATCGCCCGATCATCCGCAAAATAGACTGATTTCCATATGCCTTCTGCAAGGCAGCCAAATTATCCCGTTGTTGTCGTGGGTGAGGTTGGCGTGTTGGCAAAACTTCTCGTTCAGAGAATTGCCCCATCCAACCTGGCACATGAGCCGAACTTTCCTGCTCAGACAAAGGTTCGGCAGTCTTGGAAGTGGTCTCAGTTTTGGTTTTGTGATCGTGGGTGAGAGCGTGTAGCATAGCTTTTCCCTTTCAATATAGCGGTTCCTGATCGGATGAAGTACAGCAGGAACCCTGCTGAATAAGCGTTACAGGCATCTCTATGTACCTCACGCCAGCGAGAACCGCTATAGTATTGGTGATTCATTAGTTCAGTTTGGTTTTAGCTTTTGAGGTCTCATGCTTTGACCTGACCTACGGGTGAGCGATCGCACTTGCACGTCCGGTTCTGAGGGGGGAAGGGGACATTAGTGTCCCCGATCTACCCGACCACTGTCAGGGCTTGGGATGAGGTGACGTGTGAGATGGCAACATATGCATTCTGAACAGGCTCTTAGCCTTTTTAGCGCTTTCAGCCTCTTTTTTTTTCTGTTCAAAATAAGTATCAGAGCAGTTGTCGCTGTACAGGAGCTCAGTTCCATCTTTTCGCTTCCGATTAGTTGCAGCGTTCTTGAATATATTTTTTGCATACTCCACCCACTGATCTGCGGGCTGGCTATTGCCTTTTGTAAGCCTAACCTCAATCTTTACGAGGTTTGTATCTTTCTTACCCGGTTCGGTCTCTACGTCGAATCTACCCATGGCAGCAGAGCCTCCCTCAGGAGGTGAGAGCAGATCCCTACGCACTTTACCAATGTATTGTCCACCTTGGAAAATGCTTTTAAGCCAGGTATTTATTGTGAGAGGTTGGTCTCTCTTACCTCCGTGACCAAATTTAAAGAATCTACTAGACTCGTTTAATGCAAGTTTTGGATTCACACGGTTAAGTACAGGAAAAATCTTTTTACTGTTCACTAATTCCTTGAAAACTTTCTGTTCCTCCTGGCTTAATAACAACGTATAAATCGAAGAAAAGCTAGTGCGACTCATTAAGGGAAATGCCCACTTAGCCGGACCGGGTTTATTTGTTGGTTCTCTTGTAATATCTTTAAGCTGTCCATACTCAATGTAGTAACTAATTATTTGTAGAAAGCTATACAAGCTGGGTGCTTTCTCAGGAGAAACCTTTGCTTCTTTTAAGATCCCTTTCGCATATTGACTAGTGCGTTCAACTTCTTCAGACGGGCGATGCTCTTTAAGGAGCAACTCAAATTGTGTCAGACTAATTCCTTCTGATGGCTGTATATATGCCTTCCAGTCCTTATCCACTATTTCAACAACCAACCTTCCACCTTTAAGAGGTAAATCAGTCTTAAAGCTTGTAGGCCATTCTACGATTCGCCCCATCTTGGCATGTTCCTTATACCTTTTGCCATTTGCTATTAACTTGGGGATCTTGTTATTTATCTTTTTTTTGATTTCGTTGTTTGTTTTGTTGTCTGTAAGTTCAGTGGAGTTACTAATTTTTTTAGTCATGTCAACTGCTTCTTTAACTCGCAGCCTTAGCCCACACCATGTACGGAACCATTTAGGCGTTTCAAATTCAAGAAATCCTTTAGCTTCTGACTGCAGCTCAATAGCAGTTCCTTCCTTAACTACCTCAGATTTTGTTCCTCTCTTTTTGCCCCTTTCTCGTGCTACTTTCATCTTTATACGCCCGTATTGAAAATTTCCAGTAGGGTCTCGGTGAATATTTAATTGTTTACCACTGGCATCCAGATATATAAATTCATAAATACCTCGATTGTACTTTCCCTTCATCTCTGGCTTGTTTGCATTGTCTACCGTACTAACTCTGCTAAACTCCACGGGCACATCATTAAGCTTGAACTTTCCTTTCGGATCTTTAATTACCCTTTCAGTGATGATATATTGGCTTTCTTTTTGCTTGTCAAAGTCTCCCTTCTTTGCTTTTACCAAATCACCAACTTTTACCTCCGGGTAACCTTGCTTCCCCACAGCTAGGTAAGCCGGTTCATCACCGCTCTCCGTGTAGCCGTATCTGCCAAGTTTTCGTCCGATTGGTTCGGGATTACCACCCTTATCGATATTCCAAACGTAGTTGCTAGTCTGAAACTCAAACTTCATGGCACGTTGAATCGTCGATTTTATCCTGTATGAGGATGCCTTAACAAACCTGTTTTTTGGAGGAAGAACTTCGTCTTTAGGAGGAGAAAATTTTGATTGTAGAGTAGTTTTTTGCTGAATCACATGGGTTAACTCGTGTGCCAACAACCGCTGCCCCTCAGATGATCGCGGCTGATATTGCCCTGCCCCAAATACAACATCCCGACCCAAGGTAAAAGCCCTAGCATTGACAGCACTTGCTGTCTCAGCCGCCTGACTATCCGCATGAATCCGCACCTGGGAGAAATCAGCCCCAAAGCGTGGTTCAAAGAAGGCTCGTTCTGAGGGAGGTAAGGGTTGACCGCCCCCCCGTAAGGCTGTAATGCGGTTTTGCAGGCTGGAGGATACGGTAGGAGGTTCACCCGAAGTGGTTTTAGTTTGCAGCGTCTCTTCTTCCTCTTCTTCCATCGGTTCAGTTTGCCTTTGAATCAGAGGGGTGATTGACTCAGCTAGTGGCTTGGTTTGTAGGGTTTCTTCCTCCTCTTTTTTCTTCTCTTCTTCTTCCACCGGCTGCCGTTGCAGTTCCTCCTCGCATTCGGGACAGACTCGCTGAATTTTGGGTGCGGGCATCCGCATTACCTGGTCTGCCACGCGATCGGCTTCCTGCTCATACTGATCCCCTGGTTGATTCACCGTTAGCTTCGTTTGCATCGGTAAAGCCGCTGGCTGCGATCGCCCCATCATCCGCAACACTGCCTGATTTCCATACGATTTCTGTAAAACAGCTAAATTTTCTCGTTGCGATCGCCCCCTCCAATCCGGCAAGGGTGTAAGCTGTTCTTGCTCAGACAAAGGTTTACTTTGAGAACTTGCTTCAGCTTTGGTTTTGCGATCGTGGGTGAGAGCGTGTAGCATAGATTTGTACCTCAGGGTCGGTGAGTTGTGGGTTCAGCGCCAGGAGATTGAATCAAACCAATCAGGATTTGGGTCAGTTGTTGCAAATCATCCGGGATACGGTACAGCGCGATATCTTGAGTAATTTCAGACTTACGAGTGTCTAGGTAACCGAATCGCCAGGCGTCACCAACGGTTACAGCCCCATAAAGCATCATCTTGGATTCTGCCTGAGCCAGAGCAATGAACTCCACAGCGAGCTGAGTAAATCCCCGCGCCAGATCTGCATTTTTCGCTATGTCCTGCGGGCAGGCTGCGCCAACAATCACCAACAAATCTCCGTTTCGACGCAGCAGATAATCTAAACTTCCTTTTAGCCAATCATTGACGGTAAGTGGATATTCAATCCGAATTTGACATTGACAAAATCGGGCCACCTCCAATAACACCGGGAACACCAATGCCTCCCGGCGAGCCGTTTCATTGCTGAGGCTAATTAACACCAGTGTCTCTTCCAGGCGTTGCTTTAATTCGGGTAATCGCTCCAAAACGGTTGTCACAGTGGGGAGTGACAGACGCGATCGCCGTAATGTATAGCCAAACTCTGCCAGAATCTCATCCGCTTCGTAGGGCATCTCAAAATAGGAGCGAAAGGTATAGGATTGTCCTTCTTGCAAGATTTTGTTTGCCATTTAGAATTCACTCCATCGTTTCGGTTCGTTCACCTCTAATTTAAAACCGACTGCCGACCGTTCCCCAACTTCTGCCAATCCTCCAAGCGCAACGCCACCCCATGCTTCGTCATCTCCCGCTGGGCCGCATGGAGGATATGCTGCATCGTAATCCGGCTGCCCTCAGCCCGCGCCAGAAATGCCGCCGACAACGCCGCCGATTTAATGTTGGCTCCCGTCATATTCAATTTCTCCGCTAAAAACGGCCAGTTAATCTCATCCAATAACGCCTCTCCCGCCGGAGTTCGTTCCGGCAATGCCAACTTCCACAGCGCTAACCGCTCCATTGATCCCGGTTGAACAAAATCCACAATGAAACGAATCCGCCGCAAAAACGCCTGATCCAGATCCCCCTTCCGATTGGTTGCCAAAATCGCCAGGCCATCAAACTGCTCCATCCGCTGCAGCAGATAGTCAATCTCAATATTGGCAAAGCGATCGTGGGCATCCTTCACCTGCGTCCGCTGCCCAAACAGTGCATCCGCCTCATCAAAAAACAACACCACATTCGCCCGCTCACAGGCATCAAACACCCGCTTCAGCCGCTTCTCCGTCTCACCAATGTATTTATTCACTACTCCCGACAGATCTACCCGATACAAGATCATGCCGAGCGATCGGGCCAATACCTGAGCCGCCATCGTCTTGCCCGTGCCACTGGGTCCCGCAAACAGGGCCGTAATCCCTCGTCCCATTGGGCACAACCGCTCAAACCCCCACTCCTCATACACCGACCAGCGCAACCGGGCCTGCTGCTCCAGTTCGTTCAGGTGTTGCCGCAGGGCTTCCGGCAACACAATATCTTCCTTGGTGTAAGGACACACCAACGGCGCAAAGAGATCACTCGCCCCTCGATGCAACCGCTGCTGACAGGACTCAACCACAGCATCCAACCCCGCCAGGGTAACCTGTGCAGCCTCAGCAATCTCGGCTGGCGTTAACACCCAGTTCACAATTGGATCGGGCACCGGCACAAAATCTGTCAACCACTGCCATAACTCCATCCGCTGGCAATGCGTTAAGAATGGCAGAGTCAATACTTTACGGATGCCCCTGCTGCGACCTCGTTCGAGGGGCGTCGTGATACCAATGATCATCAGCGAACAGTCTGCTTGAACCCCTTGCCACAACCTGGGATTCATCTCTTCCATCCCATGCCAGTAGAGGACTGCACCCTGCAATCGCGCCAACCGGATGGTTCGCATCAGCCGCTCGTTGGCCAGCGATCCAGGAAGCTCTGCTGCCAATAGCACACTGGCATCGACTGTGATCAGATCCACCCCCAGGGCAGCACAAAATTGGGTCGCGAGCGTCTGCTTGCCAGCTCCAGCAGATCCTACCAGTTCCAGTTCGATGGGGATGGATGGGGGGCGATCGGCAGCTTCTAGCCCAGCCTCGTAGCCCATGTCCTGGACAAAGGTCTGCATTGCCGTTAACTGGTCTGGATAGAGACAGAGCGGATAGGGATTTGTGGCGGTAGTCACCCACTGAATGGCACTTCCCAAAGCCGGGTCGAGGCGCTGTCCCTGCACCAGCCATGCCGCGATGAAGGGATCTGCCACCCAGGCTGCTGTCCATGACCAGGGCTGGC
>JBBIQC010000146.1:0-9171 GCA_037442585.1 Oscillatoriales cyanobacterium bin_317 | reverse complement strand
TTACAGCTCATTTAGATTTTTCAAAAAAAGTTAATGCCTAAGAGACGATGTTATCAATTGCTAGAATCCTTAAAAGCTAAAAATTAGATGACGCGATCGTTACCAATTTTAATCATTACAGAAAGGAAGTTATTCAGAACAAGCTATCCTTCATTGAAGGAATAGCATGATACAAACACATCATAATACACTATGAGCTACTCAAATTTGCCCCTTGTGGGTCGATCGCCAAAGTGAATATATCTGGGGCGGAGGCCATAAACCCAACAATATTCCCTAGTAGGTGCGGGGTAGAAGTTCCTCAAAGCGTGGCTCGCAGGGTTCACCCAGGTCAATCGACTTCCATAACCAGTGATTAATTCCTTTTGCTGAAAATTTGGCAGCCACTGCAGCGGCATTATGGCGCATCTGTTGTTGAGTCGTTACCTCAGTAATCTGCTCGATCGCCTGTCTTAAACTCTCCCCATCATAAGCAGAGGTCAGTCCGATATTAAATCGCTGGACAAAATGGGAAGCAGATGTTTTTTCGCTGCCTAAAACAATAACTGGTATGTTGGCCGTTGCCAGGGCAAAAATAATTCGCCCCGGCAGGCTTAGACGCGAAAGCTCATGGTGGTCATCTCTTTCATCTAATGTTCCCGTTGGCACAATGACATAGGGATAGACTTTTAATGTCTTAGTCAATTGTTCTTCAGGCAATAGCCCACAGGGATTAATCCCACGCTGCTTCAATTGTTCAGGAGTGTCTTGCAACCAATGGTATTTAGTATTTCCATACCAGTCGAGCTTGGCTCCTGCATTTTTGATAGAGCTGCATAGTAACTCAAACCATTGCTGGCTCCAAAGACTACCAATTAAGGCTCCGACGGTTGCAGACCGGGAGTTTAGATCAGGGAGTACTGGAGATCTGGAAATGAGGGGATGCGGAACAACCGCAGGTAGCAGCCAAAACTGTAAACCATATTTAGCTTCATAGGCATCCCGCAGCTCTGGATGAGTTGCTAATCGGAGCGAGCATTTCGTCAAAAATTCCTGCATTAACTCATCCGATATATTATTCACGCAAATGTTCTGATCATCCATGATGTAGGTTGCCAGGGGCACCTGGTATAGCTCATGCAGAGCGATCGCAGTGATTAAATCATCAGAGCGGTAAGGAACACAGAGAATTCGTTTAGCGGTGTGTCCACTGATCGCACTGAGAAGCCTCTGAACACCTTCCTGCCTTGATAGGCCCCGATGAGAGACATAAAGGCTGACATCGCCAAAATCGTGGTCTCCTCCATATAAATCCATTGAGCGGATTGACAAGATATTTGGAGTATCAGCAACAACTCGTTTAACCAGTGGTCCAGTACCATGAGACTGATTCATCTCACAGGCTGTAATCACCACAGTGGCATCGGCAAGAGTCGTCCCTAGCTGCTCAAACTGAAAATTCAGGGGTCGCCCCTTCTCCAGCGATCGCCAGATCCATTCACCCATACCTGCTGCTGAGAATGAACTGGCCAATCTAGCAGCTCGTTGTCGGATTTCTTGCTGAATTAAAGGATCACGAATTGATGCCACAGCTTGACGAAAATGGGCAGGTTCATAATCGCAAACATATCCTAGCTGAAACTCTTTGACAAAATTGGCGGCAGCAGTATCTCGGCTGCCGATCACAATAATCGGCGTATTTGCAACTGCAATAATATAGGGAAGCCGGGACGGTAAACTCAGCTTGGCCAGTTCTGGTCTGTCCTCAAGCTCATCCGTAGTTCCGGTTAAGATCACCGCATAGGCAGCAGCCCTTAATGCCTGAATCAATTGATCTTCGGGTGCGTATCCCTGAAAAAAAATACCGTCCTGTTGTAGGTCTATCTCTTCAAAAGTAAGCCACTCTCGATTCGGGTTGCCGTACCAGTGAATGACTTCCCCCGTCTTCTTCGTCAGGAGGCGCAGTTGATCAAACCACCCCTGACTCCAGATATTTCCAATTAAAACTCCTGCTTTGGATTGGTCTACTGTTTCTGCTGCCAGCCGCGGTTGCGTTTGGATCAGGTTTTCTGGCACCACAGGAGGCAGGAACCAAAATTTTAGTTGATACTTCTGCTCATAGGTATGACATAAATCTCGCGAAATTCCCAATCGCAGTTCAGATTTCTGGAGCAGTTCTTTCAAGTAGTGGTCAGGGATATTTTTGACATAGATATTTTGGTCATCCATGATGTAGGTACACAAAGGTACATCAAACTGCTCTTTAAGAGCTAGAGTCGTCAGAACATCATCGACAAAATAGGGGACGGACAAAATTCGTTTAGGTTTTCTGGTACCAAGTGCTTTGGCTATCTTTGCTGCTATTTCTGCAGAAGACAGGGTTTCAGATGGCAGACAAAAATCAAAAGCTCCAAATTCTTGACGGCCATCATAAAGGTTTTTTGAACGAATCGATACAAGGTTTCGATGGTCTGAGAACAGTCTCTTTAGAAGTACCCCAACTCCATGACGATCGTTAATCTCACAGTGAGCAACAATAATATCTACATCTGAGTCATCTAAGGCAAACTCTAATCGGTTCAATACAGCCCAAAGCTGAGACCTTAACTCAGCTTGTTGTGCCAGAATATCAGTCACCATGATTGTCTTGCTTCAAAAATCGGTGGTTGTCTATTGTGGTTGTCTATTGTGGTTGTCTATTGTGTAAATCTGTATTCGATAGGGGTAGCCTGTTCGAACTGCACTCAAACAGCAGCAAGTCAGTATATTCACCGCTTGCAGCATTCTGGTCAATATATCATGGCTCTTCCTGCTGCGGGGTTTGACTTGTTATAATAAAATACCTATGAGAATTGCCCTGCATAATCCGTATTTTGGCAAACTGGTTGCAGAAACAGAATTAGCCCGTCGCATCAGCTTGGCAGCAACCAATTTAGGCTGGGAGTCTAAGGAGGTTGCCTCATCTATTGAAATCAACCAGCTTGCGCCTGATCTGGTGATCTGCCTGCACTTTAGAGTGCCAAAGCTGACAAAATACCCGACCTATGGATGTTTCTGGGATCCTCCCGCTTTCTTTGAAAGTGATCCTCAGTTCATAAAAAATATTCTCAGCTACGATGGCTACTTGTGTGGCTCTAACCTACTGGAGCAATGGCTCAAAGATACCTATTATCATTTGCCCAAGCACATTGAAATTTTGCCATTTTACCCCAGTTGTAATGCAATTTCCTATGTGGCCGCTGACTTTGAGCATCCACGTCTGGCTTACATTGGCAGTAATTGGGATGGGGCACGCTTTCAAGAGTTATTTTTGGCATTAGAACAGACAGGCTACCTGGATACCTACGGCAACCCAGAGGGGTGGGCCTATCTCAAAACTGCCTACCGGCAGGCCATCCCCTTTGATGGAGTGAGCCTATTAAACGTGCTCCATCAATCAGGTGTAGGGCTGTGTTTACATCGGGATGAGCACTGTCAGGCGCAAGTTCCCTCAATGCGCATCTTTGAGATTGTGGCATCTGGAGCGATCGCCATCTGTGCAGAGCATCCCTTTATTCGATCTCACTTTGGCGATCGAGTACTTTACTTAAAGCCAAACCAGAGTATAGCCACAACAGTGCAACAGATTAGTGACCATCTCCAGTGGATTCAAGCGCATCCTGCTGCGGCTCGTGATCTGTCAGTTGCAGCGCACAAGCACTTTAGCGAACACTTTACTCTTGAGAAGCTTCTGGCAAATCTGTTACCCCATCATCAGACCCTGGTTGAGCAGCAGCAATTTCTGGCAAAACCTCAAATTCATCTGAGCCAGAGCCGATCGGACTCCCCCTTGGTTCAACTGATTGTCCGAACTGGCGATCGCAGTTTGCCAACGATGCAACGCACTCTGGATAGTCTGGTTCAACAAACCTATCCCAATATTGGGGCGATCGTCGTCCAACACCAAGCAGGCGAAGGACTGGATCAGATTCTGGCACCCTATCACGATCGTCTACAAATTCAACGTATTCACATCCACAATTCCCACTGTCGTAGTACTCATCTATGGGCAGGGCTGAATGCAATTTCATCGAAGTACTTTGGTATTTTGGATGATGGTGATGTCATTCATCCCAATCATATTGCTTCTCTTGTAACCCTCCTGGAGGAATTCGATAATTTCGGAGTAGCTTATTCCGGCGCTATTCGTATTTGGGCACCTGAGAAACAGCTTGATCAAGCGGAAGCTGTAGCTTCAGAATTTCCGTCTGAACCAGCCTCTCTGGCACACTTTGATCCGGTTGATGGATTCGAATTTCTGCAATTAAAAAATCCAATTGCGTCTAACAGTTTTTTAGCCAGGGCTTCATTGCTCGATCGATTTCTTAAAAAAGATCCTCAGCTTAACGCTCTAGAAGATCTGTTTCTATTACTTAATTTTCTCCAGCGTACTAATTTTATCTTTAGCTATCAAGCTACGAGTGAATTTTACCAATCTTTTTCTAAGCCAAAGAATTTACTTTCCTACTCCGAAAGCTACTTGAGCGAAGCCAGACAGCGAATCATGCGAATCATGCAACATCAGTCTTTTCCACGGCATCAAACCCTCGAAAAGGCTCAGATTGAGGCCATGAATCGAGCAAACATGCTTCACTGGATTCAGGAAATTGAAACCAGGTATGTCGATCGAATTCAGGCTATGGAAAGTAGTAAGTTTTGGCAACTTCGTCGCATCTGGTTCAGGCTGAAGCGGGCGATCGGCTTATCGGACACGGGGTCTGTCCCCTAGAAGGCAAAAAGTCCCGATGGATGGATGCCTGCTCTTCCTCAATCCGATCCTTACTGGCTGGTAAGATATTGAAGACTACCCGCTCTGGGCCTAACTATCACCCTGCCAGAAGTGACTTATCGGGAAAAGGTCTTCTACGGAGTGATGACCCAGTGGCTAAAAAGTACGTATTGAGTGCAGTCCTATGAGCTTTGCCCTTCCCATAGTTTCCGTGATCATGCCCTGCTTCAACCAGGGTGCCTATTTGGATGAGGCGGTGGAAAGTGTTTTAGCTCAAACCTGTGAGAGCTTTGAAATTATTGTGATTGATGATGGCTCTACGGATGAGGAGACTGTCCGGATTCTGGAAAAGTATGACAATCCAGAGTGGACAGTGCATAGTGAGCAACTTCTAAAAAGTCATGAAAAGCCTAATCTGACTGTGATTCACACCCCTAATCGGGGGCCTTCAGCGGCTCGTAATACGGGAATTCGGCAGGCAAAGGGACGCTATCTTTTGCCCCTGGATGCGGACGATCGCATTGCTCCCACTTACCTGGAAAAGGCGATCGCCATTCTTGACAAGGAACCCAATGTCGGTATTGTTTACTGTCAGGCTGAACTGTTTGGCGATCGTACAGAACTGTTTGATCTGCCTCCCTACAACTTCCCCAAAATTCTGTTAGGTAACATGATTGTCAATACCAGTCTGTACCGCAAGGCCGATTGGGAAAAGGTGGGTGGCTACAACGAGAATATGATCTGGGGCTGGGAGGATTACGATTTCTGGCTATCGCTAATTGAGCTAGGTCGGGAGGTCGTTCGCATTCCAGAGGTTCTTTACTTCCATCGGGAACTGCCCAACTCTAGAAGTCAGCAAATGACCCACGATCATTGGGTTAAAAGCTATACCCAACTGTTCATCAACCACACGCAGCTTTATTCGAGTCATATCAGTACCCTCTTTCAAGAGTTGATTGACATGAGAGATGATATTCATCAGACTCATAGGCGATTGCATGACTTACAAATGCAAATGATCCAATCTCAAGCAGTGATCGATGAACTGCGGAGTAGCCTGGTCGAAATGGAGATCAAGATTTCTGGAATGCAAAGTAGTAAGTTTTGGCAACTCAGAACTCAGTGGTTCAAGTTGAAAAAATGGCTGGGCCTTAAAGGTGGAGACGATCTTTTTCCAGTATGACTGCAGGATCTTTCCAATACATTCAGAAGTTCAAGAAACTGGGCCAAGCCTGGCAGGAGCGCGGGACGCGAGGCTTCATTCGCTTTGTCTACGATCGCCTGCGGCTCAAGTTTCAGAAACACGTCACCTACCAGCAGTGGGTTCTGCGGCATGAGTTTACAAAAGCTAAGCGCCTGTCTGCAGAACAGGAGATGGCGGGATGGAAGCTGCGTCCAGTCTTCTCAGTGATTTTGCCCGTCTATAACGTGGATGAGCAATGGTTACAGAAGGCGATCGAGTCAGTTCGGAACCAAATTTATCCCGATTGGGAATTGTGCATTGCTGATGATGCCTCTACTCGACCCACGA
Organism: Oscillatoriales cyanobacterium bin_317; assembly: GCA_037442585.1. Classification (GTDB taxonomy): domain Bacteria; phylum Cyanobacteriota; class Cyanobacteriia; order Leptolyngbyales; family Leptolyngbyaceae; genus Leptodesmis. Next base: position 2,893 of record JBBIQC010000146.1, on the reverse strand, counting down.
TTAAACCGTTGTTGCTCCAGTACAGCAAACTGGATCCCCGCATTAAAGTGGTGTTTCGGGAAACCAACGGCAATATTGTAGCGGCCAGTAATTCGGCGCTGGAACTGGCGACGGGCGATTACATTGCCCTCCTGGATCACGATGATGAACTGGCGATCGACGCGCTTTACGAAAACGCAAAACTGATCAACCAGCATCCCGAAGCCGACTTCATTTACAGCGATGAGGATAAAATCGACACCAATGGCAGGCGCTCTGACCCCTTCTTCAAACCCGATTGGTCGCCAGACTACTTTCACTCCTGTATGTACACCTGTCATCTGGGAGTCTACCGCACGCGTTTAATTCGCGAAATTGGAGGCTTCCGACCCGGTTACGATGGTTCTCAAGATTATGATCTGGTGCTGCGGGTGGTGGAAAAAACTAAAAACATTTACCACATCCCCAAAATTTTATATCACTGGCGAATTATTTCCAGTTCTGTGACTTCCAGTGAAGAAGCTAAGCCCTGGGCCTATGAAGCGGCACAACAGGCTTTAACCGATATGGTGGCTCGTAGTTCCTATCCCGGTCGAGTAGAAGCAGGGCCACGACCTGGGTTTTATCGGATTCGTCGCAAAATTTTGGGTCATCCTCTAATCAGTATTGTGATTCCCAGTGCCGGCACGGTGGCTGAAACAGTGGATGGCCCCCGCTGCTTGCTGGAGCATTGTGTTCAAAGCATTCGCGATCGCACTTCCTACCGCAACTTTGAGATTGTCGTGGTGGATGGCTATGATATCCCGGAACCGATTCTGAACGCGATCGCTGGCCCGGACTTACGGTTGGTACGCTGTGCCGATCCGTTTAACTTTGCTCAACGGATCAATCTAGGGGTGGCAGCCGCTCAGGGAGATGTCGTCTTACTGCTGAACGATGATATGGAAGTGCTGACTCCAGACTGGTTGGAGTCGATGCTGGAGTTTGCCCAACAAACGGAAGTGGGAGCCGTCGGAGCCAAACTATTCTTCTCTAATGGCAAAATTCAGCATGTCGGGGTGATGGTGTTAGGCGGGAATCCAGGCCATGCTTTCCGCAATGTGGATGGCGACCATCCCGGTTACTTCCTGTCCAATCTGGTGAATCGGAATTATCTTGCCATCACTGCAGCTTGCTTAATGATGCGGCGTGATCTGTTTCTGCAACTGGGTGGCATGGATGAAGCCTTTCCCCTCAATTACAATGACGTAGATTTATGTCTGAAGGCACACCAGGCGGGCTACCGCAATGTGGTGACTCCCTATGCCCAACTCATTCACTATGAATCTGCCAGTCGAGAACCGGGATTGCGGCCCAAGGAGTGGCAAAACCTGAATCAGAAATGGCAGACATACTTCAAAACTCTGGGCGATAACGACCCGTATTACAATCCCAATCTGTCCCGCAATGAGGTGTTGTTTGAGCTTTAGCCATGATTGGGATTGGGGGTTGGGGATTAGGAAACGGTGTCACTCAGCGCTCAGCACTCAGCACCTGGCAACATCAGGCTTGAGGGGTGGCCTGTTCTAGAGGCGGCTTATAGCCCCGTTCAAAGGCAAATCTGACCAGTTGGGAACGGTTTTCTAGTTCCAATTTGTTGAGAATATTGCTGAGATGGGTTTGGACGGTGCGGGGGCTGACGAATAAGCGATCGCCGATTTGTTTGTTGGTATAGCCCTGAACGACTTCCCAGAATACTTTTTCTTCGGCTGGGGTGAGCGGCAATGATTTCGGAGTATTGGTTGTTGGTGTTTGAGCCGGATTTCCTTCTGGTTTGGATTGCTGGATCAAACGGACAATCTCGGCATGGATGCGTCGCGATCGTTCTAACTGGGCCTCAATCTTAGCTAATAATTCTTTTGGCTCGAAGGGTTTAATTAAATAGTCATCTGCTCCCAACGAGTGACAATAAACGCGGGCATCCACTTCACCCCGACTGGACAGAAAAATGAAGGGCACCAGTTGACCGAGGCGGGTCGCTCGTAATCGACGGCAGAATTCAAATCCATCCATTTCGGGCATCATCACGTCAGACACCACCAAATCGGGTGGATCCTTCTCAAATGCAACGATTGCCTCTAATCCAGAGCTCACATTTTGCACACCAAAGCCCCGCTTCTCTAGATAGCGTGTTAAGGCAGTACGCAAGGTTGTATCGTCATCAACGATGAGAACTTGTTTCATCTGGAACTTCACCTGATGTTTGGACTGTTAGGCTTAAAGTACCCAGCAGGCTGCTAAAAATCGTGCAATTTGCTCAAAATACACAGTTATATTGCCCTAGCTGAGCTACCCTAACCACACCGCTGCTGCGATGATCACACCTGTGGAAGGTATGATTTGCCTTGAGAAACAGGAGCAACACAGATGACTTACGAAAAAATTACTCCCCCCAGTACGGGATCTACGATCACATTTCAAAATGGAGAACCTGTTATCCCAGATAATCCCATTATTCCGTTTATCCGAGGGGATGGAACGGGAATTGATCTCTGGCCCGCCTCTCAACGAGTGTTTGATGCGGCGGTGGCTGCAGCCTATGGGGGAAAACGCCAAATTTCCTGGTTTAAAGTTTATGCCGGAGACGAAGCCTGTGATCTGTATGGTACCTATCAATACTTGCCAGAAGACACGCTGACGGCGATTCAAACCTACGGAGTCGCAATTAAAGGCCCCCTGACGACTCCCATTGGCGGTGGTATTCGATCGCTAAACGTCGCTCTCCGCCAGATCTTTGACCTCTATGCCTGCATTCGTCCCTGCCGCTATTACGAGGGCACCCCTTCCCCCCACAAAAATCCCGAAAAACTCGATGTGATTATCTATCGGGAGAACACTGAGGATATTTACTTAGGGATTGAGTGGCGGCAGGGAA
>JBBIQC010000145.1:1579-9176 GCA_037442585.1 Oscillatoriales cyanobacterium bin_317 | reverse complement strand
CATATCAACCCGCTGCCCGCCTTTGAAAATCATCAGTGTAGGGATACTGCGAATACCATACTGGCTGGCAACAGATGGATTTTCATCCGTGTTGACCTTGACCACTTTGACCTGACCTTCATATTGGGTAGCAATTTCATCCACAATAGGCGCTACCATTCGGCAAGGACCGCACCAGGGAGCCCAAAAGTCCACTAAAACAGGAACTTCGCTATCAAGGACTTCTTGCTTAAACGTAGAGTCAGTAACTTGCGCAGCTGCAGACATGCTAAAAACCTTGTCTATACTTATGTCACAAGATTCTACCATAGCGAAAAGAGTGGCTCTCTTCTACAAATCCTACACATATAGTCATAATTTACTGGGAATCAGTGCTCAGTCTGGAACGGGTACCCTTTAAAAAGGAACCGCCCGAACAAAGTTCAGGCGGAGTGTGGTGTGAGGAGTGAACGGAAACATGCGTCTCCGCTCTCTTCATTGTAGACGACTGAAAAAAGTTTTCCAGGCGTTATTAAAAAGTTGGAATAAAGTCTTAAGAATTTGATCCAAAAGCCGTTCTAAACTTTGTCCAAATCCAAAACAGGAGTTTTTCGAGAAAACCATACGTTTTCTCGCTTTACAGTCTCAAATTGTGGTCACAGATGGCAGTGGTAAAAGATGGCAGACGAACGACAAAATTTAGCGGCAACCGATGGCAGTGTCATTTTGTTGGTGGATGATAACCCCACCAATTTGGGAATTTTGGTCACTTCTCTCAGCGACTCGGGGTATAAGGTGCGGGTTGCTCAGGATGGCGAAAGCGCGATCGCCCAAATTCCCTATGCCAAGCCTGACCTGATTTTACTGGATGTGATGATGCCAGGGATTGATGGGTTTGAAACCTGCCGCCGCCTGAAACTGGATCCGGCGACCAAAGACATTCCCGTGATTTTTATGACTGCTCTCACTGACGTTTTTGATAAAGTGCAAGCCTTTGAAGTGGGAGCGGTTGACTACATCAGTAAGCCCTTTCGCGTAGAGGAAGTGTTAGTCCGGGCACGCACCCACCTGGACATTCAAAAACTACAGAACCAGTTAAAAGCCCAGAATCTCCATTTGCAAGAAGAGATCCGCGAGCGACAAAAAGCTCAAGAAGCGGTGCAGGTATTCCTGCATGCCGTCTCCCATGACCTGCGGAATCCCGTCACTGGAGGGTTAATGGTGCTGAAAAGTTTACTGGCAGAAGCCGAAGCCAATCAGGGAAAGGCGATCGTTCCCCAGGCGGTCTTACAACGGATGATTCACAGCCACGATCGCCAGCTTGCCCTGATTAATTCCTTGCTGGAAACCCAGGCGAATGCAATGGAAGGGCTATCCCTACAAGTTCAGCCTGTCAACCTGCATCTGTTCGTGAAGCAACTGGCTGCAGATTGGGAGCCATTACTGCAACGGGAGGAAGCCAGCCTCAACCTCCTCATTCCCGACGACCTGCCCCCTGTCCAGGCGGATCCGAATCAGTTATGCCGGGTCTATGAGAATTTGATCGCTAACGCCTTGAAACACAATCCCCCCGGCCTGACGCTGACCTTAAGGGCAGAACTCATCCAGGATGCCCAGCCACCCAAGGTTCGTTGCCTGGTTCAGGACAATGGCATCGGCATTCCGCCAGAGCATAGCAATACGATATTTGAACTGTATAAGCGCGGCAATCAGACTCGTCGTACCGTTGGTCTGGGGCTTGGCCTGTATCTCTGTCGTCAAATTATCACCGCTCATGGAGGAGAGATTGGGGTTGAAAGCCAACCACAGGAGGGAGCAACCTTCTGGTTTACCTTGCCGATCGCCTCCGAACTCAAAAATCTTTCTAAAGAGAGTTGCTGTACTTAGCAACCTTAGGCTTGCTGACAATAAAATGTGAACTATCTCAGTTGCTTGGAGATTCTCACTGTGTTGTCCGCCTCTCGCCCCTCAAGTGTTCACCCGTTGCGAATTCTGATTGTTGAAGATGATCCCATGATCCAGTTAGGTCTGGAGCGAATTTTGTCTTCTCAACCACAGTTTGAAATCGTAGAAGTCGCTGAGGATGGTTTTCGGGGTGTGAAAGCGGCACTAGAACACAAACCCGACCTGATCATCATGGACATCGGTTTGCCGAAAAAGGATGGCATCGCCGCAACGGATGAGATTAAGCAGCAACTGCCTCATGTGCGGGTGGTGATGCTCACCTCCCATACCGATGAAACAGAGGTATTAGCGGCTCTCAGCAGTGGAGCAGATGCTTACTGTGTTAAAGGTGCCAGCATTGAGCAAATGTTAGCCGCGATCGCTGCTGCAGCAACGGGAGCCTTGTACCTGGATCCGCAAGTGGCACGATGCGTGATGGATAACTTGAGGCCAGCCACTCCTGACCCTAGCATTGGTCATCTTACAGAGCGAGAAATGGACGTTTTAAGACTGCTGGTGGAAGGCAATAACAATACGGAAATTGGAGAAGCGCTTTACCTCAGTCCCAATACGATCAAAACCCATGTTCGGGGAATTATGAACAAACTGGCAGTGGACGATCGGGTACAGGCGGCAGTGGTGGCGCTAAGGGCAGGGTTGGTATAGAGGTGGAGGGGAGAAGGGATTTACCTAAAACTCGGAGGTTTGAATTGTAGAAGTTGAGATTATTGATTCTCAGAAAAGACTCCGAGTTTTTGCTGCTTTCACTCAATCCAAAATCCAAAATCTAAAATCCAAAATCCCCTACGCCAGCAGGCCCAGCTTTTTACCGTTGTCCCGCGCCATGCGGATCATATTTTGCCGTTGGGTACGATCGATGCCAACCCGGTTGCAGAAGTTGGTGATTACTTGGGAATGGAGGGCGATCGCTTCTCCCCGGAACTTGATGAAGCGCTTATCTCCCATAAAACGGCGAACGACCACAACAATCGGTGCAAACATTGACTTTCTCCTACGATCGTAAACTTTTCACTGGATTTTTTTATTTGTAGAGACGTTCTGGCGGAACGTCCCTACCAGGGATCCACTAACCAACTGAAATACCAATTAGAACCAGGCTGGTGACAAGCAGGGTTGCGATCGCGCCTTGCAGAGCATACCGACGTTGCTGCCACTCGGAGGGATATTCGGCGTAGTACATCTCAGGCTCAGCCGCGTAGTTGTTCAACAAACCTTCGGTATTCGTCGTATACATCGGGAAACCTCACTGCGTCTCTTGATGTAAATAAATGTAAACTAAATTGTTACAAAATGTCAAGCAATATTGCACAAAATAATTCTTGATGCTAGAGAGAAGCATCGCTAATAGAGATGGGGAAGGTGGAGGGGTGATGGGGTGATGGGATGGTGGGTAACGGAAGATGGCTGCGTCACGCAGTCATTCGTGCTGCTGCATCAAATAGTTCTGTAATGATCGCCGCATCACCTCCACAGGCACCGATCGCCCTAACCACAATTCCAGGGCAGCGGCTCCTTGTTGAATTAACATTTCCAGGCCATCCAGGGGAATGGCTCCGTGGTGGGCAGCCTGTTGCAGAAATAGAGTCGGTCGGGGATTGTAAATCAGGTCGTAGGCGATCGTCTCCGGTTGCAAACCAGGAAACATCTCCAGGGGAATGGGGGATTGGGAGTCGTGGGGATGCATCCCGATCGGAGTGGTATTCACAATCAATCCGGCAGTAGGCAGTAGCTGAGGTAAGTCCTGCCATAAGACCGTTTGTAAATGAACAACCAGAGGCGAATCTTGCCAGCTTTGCTGAAATTCCTGGAGCTTCTGGCGATCGCGGCCTACGACTTGCAGGGCAGCACAGCCTAATTGAGAACAAGCGGCCACAACTGCACGAGCCGCTCCCCCATTGCCCAAAATGACAGCGATCGTTTGTTGCCAGTCTCGTTGCAAGGCTTTTAAGGGAGCCAAAAATCCGGCAACATCGGTATTCGTACCCTGCCAGCCGTGTTCAGTGCGGCAGACAGTATTCACAGCACCAACGGCCTGAGCCAGGGGTGAAATCTCAGACAGTAAAGGCATGATCGCCTGTTTGTGGGGAATCGTGACGTTGAACCCCTGAATGCCAATAGCCTCGAACCCTGCGATCGCCCTGGATAAATCTTCTGGCTTGATGGCAAAGGGTAAGTAAGCATAATCAACACCCAACTCCGCGATCGCGGAGTTGTGCATCACAGGTGAGAGGGAATGCTCGATCGGGTAGCCGATCACGCCAAGGAGTTTGGTTTTTCCAGTAATCACGGTTTGGCAGATTCAGTAGGGGTTGGATCGGATGGAGCCGTTTCAGAGACAGGCGATCCAGTATTGGAACTCGTTTCAGCAGGTGTACCTGCAGCAGGGACAACTTCAGAGAGCGAGGCATCGGATGGAGGGGATGCGGCAGTCGAGGAAGAAGCCACGTCATTGGTGACGGAAGGTGCCGTTTCTGCTGTCCCTGGCTCTGAAGATAACTCACCGGCCTCTGTCAGAGTTAACTCTGGAATGGTAATGTCCTTAAGCTCCTCTTGCTCCGGTTCCGGACGCGGATAAATTCTGCGGATCGGCAGGTTGGCAATCAGAACGGTGCTGCGCTGGTTGCTTTCCAGGGAAAATTCCATCGCCTCCGTATCCAGTTCCACGTAGCGAGAGACCACTTCTAGAATTTCCATGCGCATCGCCTCCACCATCTGAGGCGGGAGATCAGTGCGATCGTGGGCCAGCACCAGCTTCAAACGGTTTTTCACCTGTTGGCGGCTGTTATCCGGGCGGGAAAATAATCGTTCTAGAAGTTCAAGCAGCATGGGGCAATATGGAGTTAAGAGTTGAGAGTTCAGAGTTTTGAATATTAAGTTGCAGGCTCAACAGTGCAGGTTCCCAACTTAAAACTCAAAACTGAGAACTAAACCTTGTCTAAGTCCAGAACCGGAGTTTCTCTGATCGGAAAACAACCGTTCTCTCGCTGGACTTGGTTTAGAAAAGCTTGGTCGAAAGAGCTTTTCGTATACGGGTAAAAAAGCCATCCGGAGGAGCATTTAAGTCCAGAAATTCAACCGTTTCGCCTTCCAGACGACGAGCAATGTGATCAAAAGCTGTTCCGGCCAGGGACGGAGTTTCGGCCAGGACAAGGGGTTCGCCCTTATTGGTAGAAACAATCACCCGCTCATCATCGGGAACAATTCCAATCAGAGGAACAGCCAGAATTTCCTGCACATCTTCGACCGACATCATGTCGTTGGCCTGCACCATCGTTGGCCGTAAGCGGTTGACAATCAGCCGAATTTGCTTGATGTTATTCGCTTCCAGCAGCCCAATTACTCGATCGGCATCCCGCACTGCCGCAATTTCAGGCGTGGTGACAATCAAGGCTTCTCTGGCCGCGGCGATCGCATTCTGGAATCCCATTTCAATCCCAGCGGGACAATCCACCAGTACGTAATGAAACGCCCTGGTCAAAGCATTCACCAATTGCTTCATCTGGTCAGGCTTTACGGCATCTTTGGTGCGATTTTGCGCCGCCGGCAGCAGCATCAAGTTAGGGAAGCGCTTATCTTTAACCAGAGCTTGTTCCAAGCGACATTGCCCTGCCAAAACTTCCACTGCAGTATAAACAACCCGGTTTTCCAATCCCAGCAACAAATCCAGGTTTCGCAGACCGAAGTCAGCATCGATTACAATCACCTTGCGACCTCGCTTGGCCAATGCCATACCCAGATTCGCCGTAGTGGTGGTCTTACCCACCCCGCCTTTTCCAGACGTAACAACAATAACGCGGCTCATGTAAGGAGGAAATCAATCACTAAACGACTAAAACGACTAATCAGACGTAAACCAGCAATTCAGAGTTCTCTAACAATACCAAAACTGCCTTTCTTATAGCTCAAAAGTGGGACAGTGAATGAGCAATCACCCTGGGTAAGGGCGTGGCATTCGGCCAATGATCCCTCAACAATACCGAAGAACGTTACCCGAATGCTACGCCCCTACGGGTCTATGGTATGAACTGGGCTTTTCAAGCATCCCTCTAACCCTTAAAACTCAAAACTTAACTGTGTCTTTGAGTGACAGTCGTTTGACATGAGTTGGGTGTGGTGTGATCATGATAAGGTGACCGAAGAGGGTTACCCTAGGGCTATTTCATTCTAATGGAGTGACTGAATATGGCACTGAAGTCATCGATATGATGTATCCCTTCAGATGCCTCAAATTGCCATATTCGAAGCATTTGCCGATTTACCGGATACCCATCGCAGAGCATGACAACGTCATAGTCAAGCCTTGCTCCAAGTACACCCCCCGAACACTAAGGGATGAGAATTTAATAAGGTGCAATTTTTGAGCAGGGGCTTAGCACTGCTAAGCCTGTACCGCCAAGGAATAGTTCAGGTTATTTAATCTATGTTCCTAAAGAAATATTATCGCAGAGGTATAAGAAATGTACCAACTCTTGATAGTATGTCCACGTGAATTTGAATGCGTGTGTGAAGAATACGCACGCTTTAAGCGTGCTTCTGGTATCACGTGTCTTGTTCATCCCTTTGAAGACTGTAAGGAGCGCCTCACTGGCTTGCCGTTCTTACAGGAGTATGGAATCGACAAAGAAGTCCTTGCTGAGCCCTCATCTTGCTTGAAGGTGGACATCCTTCGATACTTTATCGGTACAGGAACCCGATATGTTCTCTTGGCTGGTGATGTCGATAAGTTTCCGGTTCCATGGATTGAATTTATTCAAAACAAGCATAGGTTCTTTTATCCAACAGATTTGTACTACGCCGATCTGTTAAAGAGCGGATCTAAATCCTTTCAATCCTGGGATGCGGACAAAGACTTGGTCAAGGGCGAATTTCTCGCAAAGGAAGTTTCTGCCATTGACTGGTTTCCAGACTTGGCAATTGGAAGGATTCCAGCCTCTTCGGTTGCCCAATTGCAAGCAATCTTTAAGCGGTTGATGAACCGTTTAAGTGGAGGCAATCGATGTCTAATTTTGCGAGGGAATGGCATAGGAAAAAACAAAAAGGAGCAAACTAATTGGTTTGAGCAAGTTTCAAGCCAGGCTGGCAAGCTGCTTAAGGATCGGGGATATCAGGTAACCAGGTTGACAATTGATGATGATGCTAGTTCTAGCACTGCGGCAAGTATCCTTAAACAGCTTTATGTCCACCTCGAATCAGGCATTGAGTATCTGTTCTGGTTTGGCCATGGAGCCAAGACTTATTGGGCATCTTTTGGGCCATATGACCTTTATTTCTCTGACTTAGTTCCCAAAGTCAACGGTTCTCCCATTGTATTTTCTATGTCCTGTGAAGTAGGAGCATACACTGAAGGTGTGTACGGTCACAAATACTTTTCCGGCGGTGTTCTGACTAAAGAGATTCCGATTACATCCTCTGACATCCCTCCGATTCCTGATGCTCTTCAGCCTCCTCCCTCGGATCTTGAGAAAGACTACGCTCCCGAGGAATGGTTGGTCAAGTACGACAGAGGAGCTACAGCCCTGATTGCCGGACACTCTTGGTCCACCGTCGGTAGTCAGTATCAGAGTGCACAACCATTGGACTTTATAAACATGTTACCAGTGGTTGGCCCACCTCCATTTTTGGGAGATGTCGGTGGTTCACCACCATTTGTCGG
>JBBIQC010000145.1:773-1568 GCA_037442585.1 Oscillatoriales cyanobacterium bin_317 | reverse complement strand
TGGCTTACTTAGCCAAGTATAGAGATCGTCTCCCGTCAGACGCTATCGCATTCGAACATTTGATTCGGATTCATCTGTTCGGCGATCCCACAACTCCGCTCTTCTGGTAAATCCTAGAGGGTAGCAGCGTAAAGTGGGACAAAAGGCCGAAGGAGATGCTAAAGAAAAACCCTGCGACAGAACGCAAGGGCGAGTATCGCACCTTGATTAAGTTAAATCAGGGAACGTTGGTACTCAATATACGGGAACGATCCTAAGATGCTCTGACCCTGGAAATGGTTGCCATCTCTGGTATCAGCTTTATGATGGGTTCCCCCCGCAATGAACTGGAACGATCCAATGCTGAAGGACCCCAGCACGAAGTCACCATATCTGATTTCCTCATGGGGCGCTATCCTATCACCCAGGCCCAGTGGCGATTTGTTGCCTCCTTGCCTCAAGTGAATCGAGAGCTTAAGTCTGACCCCTCAAATTTCAAAGGGGATATCCTCCGGTTGAGAGAGTCTCCTGGCAGGATGCGGTGGAGTTTGGCAGTTGCCTATCCTAACACACGGATCGCCCCTACCGTCTGCCCACAGAAGCGGAGTGGGAATACTTAAAACTTACTTCTCCCTGCCACTGGTTTGCGATCGGTAAAAATCCAGCGCTTTGGCAATGCGAATGGCACCCTGAGGCGTGACGTAGGCCACTTCTGGATAGTACTGGTGGTCAGGCGGAGTTTCGGGTGCTCTGGCTACAAAGTCGGCAATCCGCAATTGGGTTGGCTCCATCTGTAAGGCCATGATTAAGCACCGG
>JBBIQC010000145.1:0-763 GCA_037442585.1 Oscillatoriales cyanobacterium bin_317 | reverse complement strand
CATTTCCTTTTGCGCCTGCATGGGCAATCCCGCGCAGCCTTCCCCACACCAAGATATCGCCATTGGCAACCACCGAACTGCCTGGATTTAAGTCACCCAAAATAATCACTGTGCCGTTGTGTTGAATGTCGGCCCCCGATCGCAGGGTCGTTTGCAGATACAGCGGTTCTGCCAGAGCCGAAGCCGATCCAGTACTGGATGGATTGAGTTGGGCAATGGCAGATTGCTGTTCGACTGAGTATCCAGCCGTTGCAGCCGCTACCGCTGTTTGACGACGACTGGTAAAAACTCGCTCCAACCGCAGTTGCACCTCCGCCAGACTATCGGCAATTTCCTGCAACTGTCGTCCATCCAGCAGGCGATCGCGAGTCATCAGATGGACAGTGGTATCCGCCTGCCACAACCGTTCTCCCGCATGGAGCCGTTGTTTGATTTGTTGGGAAATTTCGGCCCAGGTCAGCGCACAGGCCGGATTATCCGCCTCAGCATCAACCTCTGGAGGCAGAGTCAGCAGAATTTTGCCATCCTCACTGTGCAGGCGAATTTGCTGTTCTCGTAGAGTATTTATAGCATCATCGACAGGATCTGCCGTTGGCGGATTGCCCTCTGAGGAGCCATTAGAGTCGGATGGAGGAAAGTCAGGAACTGAGACAGATGTGGAACCAGACAGATCGGAAGCCATAGGGAATTTGGTTGCAGACAGCCGTTGTTTGGTGATCTTACGTCACTTTTTGCCAATTGGGGTGTGATTGGGGGACAGGGG
>JBBIQC010000144.1:0-9243 GCA_037442585.1 Oscillatoriales cyanobacterium bin_317 | reverse complement strand
ATCAATCACCATATACAGGCAAATGACGACTCCAAACAGGGTGACAAAGAGGCTGGAAAATAGTCCCTTCACCAGGCCCAACCCACTGGTCAAGCCGTTTTGTAGGGTGGCGATGATGTTATTAACATCCGTCTGGTTCAGGAGATCCCGCAACGGTGAAGCAGGTTGCTGGCTCAAGGGATCTTTGAGTTGAGACAGCAATGCCTGCCCCTGATTCACTACTTGCAGACCGACAAAGACCACTAACCCCAGGACGATCGCGATCGCGCCCAGGAAAGTCAGGGTGATTGCCAGCCAGCGAGGCAGATAACGAGACAACCAGACCACCGGGTAGTTGAGCAATGTAGCCAGCACTCCAGCCACACTGAATATAGCGATCGTGTCGTAAAAGAAGTTAATGAATAAGAATGTGAACCAGCCACCAATGAACAGTAGGATGAAGCGCAGCAGTGTGGAGTTATTCAATGTTTGCCACATGGGAGAATTGGATGGGGGAAATTGTGGCAGGCGCATAAAAGAGGGTGGTGGGTAAAGGAATTAGTTCCGTTAGCATATCAACGATTGGTGCTGCGGTGTAGCCCAACCTGATACAGCAGCAACAGGGCCACGATCGTTCCGACTAAGCCAGCGGCGATCGCGCTTACCATCGCTTGGATCGCAATCATATTGGAGGGAGTGATCAGGGTTCCGGGAGCCGCAACCGTTGTGCCAATTTGATTGGGAGTGATCACTGTTCCGCCTTGGGGCAGGCTCAACATTTTGAATGTTAATTCACTCACCCGCCATAGGGCAATCAGCACCGCGATCGCCATGATCCCCAAATTGATCGTGAGTCCTAACTTCACGTCTTTAATCACCTGTGATTTGGGTGGCCGCAGATCCGGGTTTTCCAATTGGTTTGCCAATAACGTGTAGCGAAAGCACCAGTAAATACTAAAGATCAGGGCAATCAGGCAGGCGATCGCTAACCACAATCCCAGGGAAAAGCCCATTTGTCGTTGCCGGGGATTGAATAGCACGTTCGTGGTCACCACCAGGATGGGAATGAATCCGAGCAGTGCCTGTAAGCAGAGGCCAATCCAGCCTAACCCGCGAAGGGATTGGGCGATCTCGCGAGGAGTGGAAGTAGGTGCGTCGGAATCGAGAAAGTTGAACATGGGGGGTGGGGATTGGGGGGTAGGGATGCGAATGCAAGGGGGTGGAGATGGGTGATTGGGTAGGGGCATAGCAATTGGTAGCACATCTTTGGTAGGTACTTTGGTAGGTACTCCGGATCAGTGCCCGACTGCTACGCCCTCCCTCATATTTCACAGTTCAACTATGTAGTCGTGGTAACGGTTTTTCGCACAGCCAGGGCGGCAGCTAACAATGAAACTCCGCTAAACAGTAGACTGATTCCCACGTACAGACCAATTAACCAGATTGCACTGAAGGGAAATCGATTCAGTACCAGAATGCCCAGAATTAAAGTAATGACTCCATTTAAGACCACCAGCCAGGACATCCGATGCCCTGCCCGGTTGGTGAAGCCCATGATGATCGTGTAAATGCCTTCCGCAATGAACAGAATCCCAAAGGCAAGGGTGAGTCCCAGCAGGGCGGCTCCGAGATTGAACAGGATGTAAATCCCAGCGATCGCGTACAGAATCCCGACAACCAGGTTGAGCCAAAATCCTCTCACTGGCTTGGACACAAATGACTGCACAATCATCACCACACCGCTAATCAGCGCAATCCAGCCCAATCCAGCCGTAAAGAAGGCGGACGCAAAACCGGGCATGATAATCGCCAGGATCCCTAAAACAATCAACACAATGCTCAGCGCAATGATCCAACCCGTCGATTTTTTAATTTCCACTTCGGAGGGAAGTTCAGTGGTCAACATAACCATTTACCTCACTTGTTAAAGAACTTGTGAATAAACCAAGTCCAGCTAGAGAACAGGAGTTTTCCCATAAGAGAAACTATGGTTCTGGACTTGGACAAGGTTTAATTTTTATTTTGAAGTCAAAACAACCTTTTGTTGACAGGATTACTGTTTTTCTTAACTCATTTTGCCGCTTGAAGAATGGTTTTTAATCCGCAGGCCGAGAGGCAAATAGATTGAGTCCTAATTCCTCAGACAAAAACTCAATGACTCGCTGACCTTTCATGCTGTTTCCAGTCTCATCCAGGGGGGGTGCGAAGGTTCTCAATCCGCCTGCAGCCGGCACGCAATCAGGGGATGGTAAATGTCCCGTTGATACCGTTGAATATGGCTCGGTTGAAACGATCTCAGGTTGCATGGAGATTAGCGGCGCTCCTTTAAAATCTCTTCAATTACATACACCCGGTTCAGCACCTCTGTTTGCGTCAGCAATGGTACGGTGATGGTGTTGTTGGCGATCGCGATCGGCCCGTTTAGCATAATCCGCTCTCCTAAGCGAATTGGAGCGATCGCCCGTGGCTTACGATCTACATCCAGCACGGCAGTTAAGTAAGTCCCGATCGCCCTGCCGTTGGGATCCAGCGCTACTCCAAAAATTACTGCGGCATCCTGTTTCCCATCACCATTCAGGTCACCAAACGCCAGCCAATTCTTTTCATTGACAAGTTCTACGAAAAACTTTCCATCTTGCCGCTGATAGCGACCATTCTTTAGCGTCACTGGAATCAGTTCTGCTTTTGGCTTCAGACTGGCAGGAACGAGATAGGTTGCATTTTGGAGTGTTTTCCAGCGATCGCACCAGGCTTTCTTCTCTGGAGTCCACACCTCGCGAGTGAGGCAGTTATACCAGGTTGCATCAGTTTGAGCCACTACGGTTGTTTCCTGCAGTCCACTGATCGACAGCGTTGCGATCGTGATGCCTATATTAGCTAAAGACAAAATATCCAGTTTCATGTTCTCATCTCACACCTGATCTCCCGCATCTCCGTATTGCAAATCTTACCGCTAGAACCTTGTGCTACTCCAAGGTTGGGATATTTCTTAAATTAATGTTCCTCACCCTCAAATCCTATGACTTTCATAGATTTGTTCTGTATATTAAAACGCCTGCATTAATAGCCGATTGCGCCCCTGCTCCCCTATTCCGGGGGAGATTAACTTTGTCGGTGCTAGGGGGCAGGCTGAACTTACAAGGGTGGTGAATGCATTTGATAATAGCTGTCATTGTGTTTATTGACTGATGTACTGATTGATCAAGAGGGTAAGGTGTACTGATATGTTGACAAAGCAGTATTTTTCAGAGAGCGAGTGGGCAACTCTGTTGCAAGCTCCTATTCAAGCTGTACTCATGATCTTGCTGGCCGACAAAGGCGATCCGGTTTACTTTCTGAAGGAAGCCCAGGCTGCTGTGCAAATCCTGCACACTGCATTGAACCAGGATGCCTCCAGTGATTTACTCAAATCGGTGATTGAGTCCTTGAAACAACAGAATGCCCAGGAATCGCTGCAGGGCGAGGCATTAATGCAGCAGCAACAGTTCCAGCTAATCGGAGCGATCCAGGGCTTTAAGAATGTGGGTGAGGGACAGAAACAAGCGATCGCGCATCTGGATCAGGTGAAGGCGATTTTAGCGGCAAAAGTTCCCATCACTCAGGCCGAAGAATTCAATCAATGGATTTTAGCGATCGCGACTCAAGTGGCTCAAGTCGTTAAGGAAGGAGGTGGGCTGCGCAGTCTGGCAGGTGAACCGATCAGCCGCTCAGAAGCAGGTAGCCTCACATCTATTAAGAAAGCATTAAATTTTCGGTAGATCTTGAAAATGTACCTCGAAAGCTTTTTGAAAAGCCTCAGTTTATCCCCTAGACTGTAGGGGCATGGCATTTGGGTAACGATTCTTCGACGTTGTGGAGAAATAAGGAGTGAACAAATGGTTGGTTTCCTCATTTCTATTATCGTGATTGCCATCAGTTTGTTGGTAATCTCCAAGTTACCCACCGGAGTTGAAATTGATCGTCCCTGGAAAGTACTGATCGCAGGTGCAATTATTGGCGCATTTGATGGTCTGTATAACTTAATTCCCAGTTGGTTAAGAACGATTCCAGCCGTACTCAGTCTGGGATTAATTCCTCTGATTGGCAATATTATTGTCTTTGCATTTGCCGCCTGGTTAGTTGAGGGGTTTCGGCTGAGATGGGGCTTAGGCAGCGCCATTCTCGGTGCGATCGCCCTTGCCATTGTCAACTTCATTCTCTTTTATATTCTGCAACAGACAGGCTTAGTCACTGCATAGAACCCTGGATTAAATTACGATAACGGTGTGAGGCGATGCTGGGGTGATGGGCTGGTAGCGGAACAATCCTTGTATGTCATGCTCTTGATTTCTCCATGCCCACCCCTTGTTCACGCCGGATGTAGGGTACAATCAGGGGAATTTTTTGAGGATATAGTCATGGCACGGTCAAATGGGGCAAAAACGAAACCACAGCCTGCAGCATCTGTGGCAGAAACCGATCTGGAGCAGTCTGAGAAGGTAGCAGCGGCGTCAGAACCGGAATCAGAATCCGCAGCACAATCTGGGACAGAGGCCCTAGCGATCGAAGATGGTTTGAATGCGCTGAAAGCCCTACTGAGTGCAGTAGAGAAACTTCAGAAGGCGCGCCAGGAAGTGGGCGACATCAAGCCTTTGCTGGTCAGAATGCTGGATGGGGAAGTAATGGCAGGAGAGGAGTTGGAACAACTGAAAACCGGAGTCAATGGCCTATCTCGATTGGTGCGTGCTTATAGTGACCATCAAATTGCACTGGCAACCGCTCAACCTGCAAGACAATTGCTAGATGATGTGCTGAAGGTTAAAAATTCTCAAGACAAATGAGACTGGATAAAGCGCATCACTCTCCCAACTACTGGATGCGATCGCAGTGAAGAATCTAGCCGATATTGCGGAAGCGATCGCAGAGATGACAGGGCCAGCGATCGTGTGATCTCAATCACTAACAAGAAGTGATATGACAATGAAAAATTGATTTGATGGAATGAACTATAAGTTAATCACCTGGATGAGTGATCGAAGATAACCTATTCACTATTACGAGTGATTTATCGGGAAACTTACGAAAACTAAATTTTCAATCCTGTAGGTAGAGATGTCAAACACAAACATACACGGAGACATCTACCATGAATTACACTAATGCTCAATTCCGTAGCATCCTTAATGGACACGGTTTTATTAGCACCTCCGCACCCGATCCCTACTTCCCGATTTCTAGCAATGAAGCGCCACTCACCGATAAAGCAACGGTAGAAGCCATTAAAGCGTTTCAAACCTACTTCCAACTGAAAGTAGATGGAATCGCTGGCCCGATCACTATGGCAAAAGCTGAACAGGTAATGCGCATTCTGCAATACAACCTCAATCTCGTAATCAAGGCAAATCTGCCTGCTAACCAACCCTTTTACGGCCCCAAAACTGTTGCGGCTGTGAAAGAGTTTGAGCGCCGCTACGGTTATTCCGTGGATGGAGTTGCAAATCTGTCTGTTCGGAAGCGCCTCAATGATCTGGCTCGCCAAATGGCTGCTTGATCCCCTACTTCCTCGTTAAATAGCCCTGCTCAATGTGGGGCTGTATTTCCCAAATCCATGCCTTGATTACCCCATTCACTGACTTTTTAGGAGAATTATCATGTCTACCTCTTCCACTCAAGCGATCGTTGTCCTGCAAAAAGGTGCCGTTGGCCCCGAAGTTGTTGATCTGCAATACATTCTGCAAGTGCGTGGCTTTGCTCCTGGCGCTGCGGATGGCGACTTTGGCCCCAAAACTGAAGCGGCGGTGATTCGCTTCCAGAAGTCCAAGAATCTGCTTCAGGATGGTATTGTTGGGAGGCAAACCTGGACGGCAATGGGTTATGCCTGGCCGAACAGCAATCCCGGCCAGTTTCTCAGACAGGGAGATAGCGGCAATGCGGTGCGGATGCTGCAACAGGGATTGAAATCCAAAAACTTTGATCCTGGCACGATCGATGGCATCTTCGGCCCCCGTACCAAAGCGGCTGTGATCCGGTTACAAACCGCAGGGATTCCAGTCTCTAACACTCAAGGAGTTGTCGGCCCCTTGACTTGGGGAAGCGCCCTCGGTTGTTAATGCCGCAAGCAGAGCGCGATCGCTCAAATGATTCCACCAACCACAAATCCAATCGATCAATCAGTTGAGCGATGGCTCCTTGCATCCATCCCCCGCCCCCCAATCTTACTCTCCGGTGTACACACATCTCGGTAAAACCCAAAGCCTGGATCCGGGGGGCTTCCCCCCGGTCCCCCGCTGCGTGGGGTCCGATCTCCCCCATTTAGAGGAATGAGAACGCCTTTATCAAGGGCGATTTGAAGAATTGCGCCGTGAAGTTCTGGTTGGGGTTGAGGAAGCTGAGCGAGGCGAATTATGAGAGTCGGAAGCGGTAATAACCGGACTGCAAGAGAAGTTACGACAGCGGCGTGTTCAGAGTGAGCGATGAGCAATTTTTGCAGAATCACACCAACAGCAAGTCGAGACATAGAGAGTAGGATGGACTATCTTGCTGAGAAGGTAAGTTTTGAGACAGCAGAGTATTATCGCACTTAACACTTCTCGCTATCATAGTCAAAAACCTCACCATCTCCTCAGTTATGGTTGCAACTCCTTTACTGTTAAATCCACCGCTAGCAATTGGTGAACGACGGGTAATTTTCCACCACCTGAACTGGCAAGGATATCAGCAAATCTTGCAAGCAATTGGTGAAAGTCGTTCTGCCCGTCTTACCTACGATCGCGGCACTTTGGAAATTACGATGCCTCTGGAAGCACATGAATTTTACCGAGAACTGATCGGACGTTTTATCTATTTCTTAGTCGCTGAACTAGGTTTGAAAATCAAAACGATGGGATCCACGACTCTAGATCGTGAGGATCTGGATCGGGGTGCAGAACCAGATAATGCCTACTACATCCAGAACCAACCGCGAGTGGTAGGAAAAACGATGAATTTACGGCAAGATCCGCCGCCGGATTTAGTGGTAGAAGTAGATATTACGCATACGGATATCAATAAGCCAGCACTGTATGCCAGCATGGGGATACCTGAATTGTGGCGTTTTAATGGGCAAGTTTGGCGGATTTATCAACTCCAAGGGAAACAATATCAGGAAGTAGAGATTAGTCCCACCTTTCCGCTGGTTCCGAAAATTAAACTCTATGAATTTCTGGCTCAAGCGCAAGAAGATGAAGTAGTGGCGGAACAAAGTTTACGGCAATGGGTGAAAAAGCAGCAAGTGATGGAATTAGAGTGATTTGTTCCAGTCGATCGCCCCTTCCAGGTTTCGTACCGTGCGATCGCCCCCTCTCACACCAGACGATCGCACCTCACCATTCCTCAACGGTAATCGCCTTGACATCGCTTCAATGTGCGATCGCAGGTGGATACCCTTTGCGCTCCAACAGCGTTGGGCTGTGTCGTACCTCCGGCAAGAGAGGGTGCGTTCCCAGGATGGGGATTGAGAAGCTAATCGGTGTTGCGGGATGGAATGCACCCTACAAGAGCGATCGCACTGGCAGCGGAGATTTTGGGAGCATTTGATTAGAGATGAGAGAGATTTTGCCCAGCATTGCGATTGTATTCATTACAATCCAGTTCGGCATGGGTTGTGTAAAACGCCTCAAGATTGGCAGTTTTCCAGCATTCATCGGTTTATTGGTCACGGGATTTATCCGCTGCATTGGGGCTTGGATATGATTCCCAAAATGCCAAAAGGAGTTTGGGATGAGTGATGATTAAAGTAGGGTGGGTTAGCGACAGCGTAACCCACCGCAAGATTATGGGATGGGTGGTGCGTTCTCAAATATCGGGTCATATCGCCAACAAAATTATCTTAAGGAACTCACCCTACAAGAGAGGCGATCGCACTGCGAGAATGCAATTACCACAGAGCTTCTAGCGGTTTAATCTCATGACCCTGACAAAAACAGAGTGTAGCGCACAAACCTATTCCTTTGGACAACTGGAACGCCGTCAAGTAGTAGCCGATTTTAGTGGGGGACACATTACCAGTGATGGGGGTCTGATTTTGGTGGCGGAGTTACAGCGGCTTATCGCGCAGATTCGAGCGCAGTGGCCGAACGTGGTGATTGTGGTGCGAGGGGACAGTGCCTATGGACGAGACGACCTCATGAGTTGGTGTGAATCCCAGGAGCAGGTTGAATATGTGCTGGCCCATGCCAGCAATGAGCGGTTACAGCAAATGACTTGGGGACTCGCACAACGGGCCAAAGCTGCCTACGAGCAGCAACGGCAGGACATTGCCAGCACCTTGGAAGCGTGGGTGGCATCGCCGGTCGAACTCAAAGCGGAACTTGATGCCCTGGTGCCAGCTCAAGTCTGGTATCAGTCGCTGGTCTACCGGACGCTCGATTCCTGGAGTGGTGAGCGTCGGGTGGTGTGCAAACTCACCTACGATGGCACGGGGGGACACCGGCATTTTGTCGTCACCTCCTTCCCCACGGAACACCTGAGTCCAGGCAAACTGCAAACGGACTACTACTGTCCACGCGGGGAGATGGAAAATCGCATCAAAGAACATCAACTGGATTTGTTCAGCGACCGCACCTCCACCCATGAGTTTGAGAGCAACCAACTGCGGTTGTGGTTTTCCTCCTTTGCTTATGTCCTGATGCAAGCCTTGCGACAACAAGCGTTGGCTGCTACGGAGTTGGCCGATGCTCAGTTGGCTACGATTCGGCTCAAACTGCTCAAAGTCGGTGCTCAGATTCGCCTCAGTGTGCGTCGAGTCGTGATTGCCCTCAGCAGTGCTTGGGCTGGTCAATCTCTTTTTCATCAGGTCTATCAACGATTGCAGCAACTCCCGCAAACTGGGTAGTCAGGGGAGCGATGGAACTTGACAACGGTTTCGGTCATCGAGCGGCCAGGGTGAATCCACACCCTAACGTTGGGCTGTCTAAACCTGTGATTTTTTATTCTCTCCAGCGGTATAAATGGGCAAATTCACCTTTTTCGTTAGCATTTCCACTCGTGTTGGATAAGTTTGTTACCACAATTACCCATTGATTGGCTGAATTAGCTCTTTTGATCTACTGCTCAGCCATTTGTGAGAAATTCAGGATGAATGCCTTTCTTGCGGGCTGTGGATTTAATTTGCGCAAGTTGTTCCGCTTCTTTTTAACGGCTCCCCTGATTCAGACTTCTGCGATCGCTTAAATCCTGTTTTTCAGGGACGACTAACTAGGGCTTGCTGAAAAAGTCGGAATCGAAGCAGTTGGAGTGAGGCAGATC
>JBBIQC010000143.1:4722-9245 GCA_037442585.1 Oscillatoriales cyanobacterium bin_317 | reverse complement strand
AGGGTGGGGGAGCGGGGGTAATCCCCTTACCCCACCGTCGCGAGTCGATTAACTTTTTCCTCAAGGGAACTCATTAAGGACTGGAAGGGTTGGATGAATTTGTCGATGCCTTCGACCAGAAGCTCTTCCATGACGGCATCCAGGTCGATGTTGATGTCGGGGTCTTTGAGACTGTCGATCAGACGATACGCTGCTTCGACGTTGGATTCGATGCGATCGCTGACCTGGCAGTGATCGGCACAGGCTTCGATCGTGGCGGGGGGTAGGGTGTTGACGGTATCGGGGCCGATCAATTCATCCACGTACATAACATCACTGTAATTGGGATTTTTGGTGCTGGTGCTGGCCCAAAGCAGCCGTTGCACCTTGGCTCCTTTGGCGGCCAGCGCTTGCCAGCGATCGCTTTGAATGATCTTCTTATACTCCTGGTAAGCGATTTTTGCGTTAGCGATCGCTACTTTTCCTTTAATGGCTTCCAGTTTTTGGCGAACTGCCATATCAGGAACGCCTGCTTTCAACCGGGCATCAATGCGATCCTCGATCTTGCTATCAATCCGGCTCAAGAAGAAGCTGGCCACCGAGGCAATTTTGCTGATGTCCTGACCCTCAGCCACCCGCTTTTCTAATCCCCGAATGTACGACCAGGCCGTATTCACGTAGCTCTGGACTGAGAACAGCAGCGTCACGTTGACGTTGATCCCTTCGCTGATCACTTGCTCAACGGCAGGCAACCCTTTTTCCGTTCCCGGAATTTTGATCATCAGGTTCTCGCGACCAATTTCCCGGTAATAGCGGCGGGCTTCTTCAATGGTTTTTTCGGTGTCGTGGGCCAGGTTGGGCGGCACTTCGATACTGATGTAACCGTCCTGCCCCCCCGACTCGTCGTAGATAGAGCGGAAGATATCGCAGGCATAGCGGATATCATCAAAAATGAGTGACTCATAAATCTCTAAAACCGGCTTACCTGCTTTGATCCCGGATTCGATGTCCGCATCGTAGATTTTATTGCCAGCGATCGCCTTCTCAAAAATCGCTGGGTTAGATGTGATTCCCCGTAAGCCACGGGAAACAATCATCTGCTTCAATTCCCCAGACTCAATCAAATCGCGGGTCAGGTTATCCATCCAAATACTCTGACCCAGTTCTTCAATCTCAAATAAATGGTTCGTTCCTGTCATTGTCTACCACTCCAAAAAAAAATAAGTTTTGAGTTTTAAGTTCTAAGGTTTAAGACTTGTGTTGTTACGGTTTAGTAACTTCCTCACAATTCAAAACTCAAAACTTAAACCTTAAAACTAACCCACCGCTACGCTTTAACGGCTACGGACGCTTGTTCCCGGGATCGTTCCTGAATAAACGATTCCACCAGCGCTACGTCCTCGCGACTGCCCACGATCAGGGGTGTGCGTTGGTGCAGTTTTTCGGGGATCACGTCCAGAATGGCTTGCGTTCCAGTGCTGGCACGACCTCCTGCTTGTTCAGCCAGGAATGCTAAAGGTGCCGACTCATACAGCAACCGCAGCTTACCTTCTGGCTTTTTCACCGTTCCGGGATACAGAAACACCCCTCCCTGAAATAGGATGCGATGAAAATCTCCCACCAGTGCGCCACTGTAGCGAGCCGTGTAGCCTTCGTGACGGTGCATATAGCGAATGTAATCGCGGATGCCTTCATCCCATTGCCAGAAGTTCCCTTCATTGACGCTATAAATCGGGCCGTGTTCAGGAGTTTGAATATTCTCGTTAGATAGAATGAATTCACCCAGACTGGGATCCAATGTAAAAGCGTGAACCCCTTTGCCAATGGAATACACCAGCATCGTACTGGGGCCATACAGGATATAGCCTGCAGCAATTTGTTTTCGTCCGCTCTGGAGCAGATCGGTGGCCGAGCCATCCAGGTCTTCGTCTTCCTGTTGGCGGATGGCAAAGATCGATCCCACATTAATATTGGTGTCGATGTTGGAGGAACCGTCGATCGGGTCATACACCAGCGTATAGCGTCCGATCGGGCAGTTCTCCGGGATATAGTAAGGCTTCTCCATCTCCTCAGAGGCCAGTCGGCAGACTAAACCGCTTTGCTTAAAGACGGAAATGAATACCTCATTGGCATACACATCCATTTTTTTGACGGTTTCGCCCTGGACATTCACCTCACCCGTAAAGCCCAGCACACCTTCCATCAACCCCGCCCGACTCAAACGCCGAGCCACCAGTTTTCCGGCCAGCGCGATCCGGTTCATCAACGCACTCAAATCTTGAGCATCCGGCCCAAAATTTTGCAACTGCTGGAAAACGTGACGAGAAAGGGTTGTACAATCTCGATCGAGCGCCAGTTCATGGTCAAGTGGTTGGTAGGAATCAACCATTGATTCACCTCCTCCCTGCAATAAGCAGAGCCATTCACAATACAAACCGTAGTCTTAAAAAAGTCAAAAGCGAATGGAAGGGCGATCGCAAGGTACGACTTCCAGATGTCTAACTCTTAACTTTTAACTATTAATTTTTAATTCGCCGCTGACGTTTCACCTCCTATCTTAGGGAGGGATTCTGAGATCCGCAGGGAACTTTAGATGAACTACAGATTAGAAAGAAGGCAGCGGTATTTCCTAGAGACGTTCCGGCGGAACGTCTCTACTCGTTCCTAATCGTGCTATGCAGGGAAACTTAAAGATTGAATTGAATAAACCACTGACAAAGCCTGACACCTGAGCAGTTGAGTGGGGTAGGAATTGACCCTGCATGGCTGGTATAAGATGTGACAAAAGCTAAGACCGTATACGTAATATTCCTGGTGTAGGAGAATAGAATTTAGCCCATTTGAGAGAGTAGCCAAGCTCCAACCTGGGACTGGTCGGTTTGGCGATTGAGCTGTAGGGCTGCTTTCAGTAAAGCAATCTCCAGCCCTGGTAGAACGTAGGATACCTCAATTTGTTGAGAGCCACGATCGCGAATGACATAGGCAATAACTTGGGCATTGTGAACATCGACCACCCAGTATTCAGCAACCCCCATTTCTTCGTAGAGCGATCGCTTCGTCCCCAGGTCATCCAGCAACGTTGTCTTGGCCACTTCGACCACCAGATCAGGAGCAGGATAGTCATCCAGGTTCACAATGCTGGTGTTTTTAGGAATGAGTAGGGCGCGATCGCCAATGTAAGCAGATAAATCAGGCTGACATTCGTGGCTTCCGGTTTTCCGATAGGTACAGTTATCCGCCAGGGTTAATGGAATGCCTTTACAAATCGCATACAAATTGATAGCCAGGGCAACGACATTATGATCAGTGCCATGATCAAATCCAACTGGTAGCATTTCTAGCCTCATGTGACCCCGGTAATAGTAGCCGATCGCCTGCTCATAACCAGGGACTTGAATCTGCCGAGCATATTCTTCCCAGGGAGCCGCAACCCAGCAGTCAGTGACCGGTTTGACTTGTAGCGCCATAGCTAGCATCCTTTATAGCCTTACCCCTAGTTTAGTCATTACTTCATCCCCTCACGCCTTCCTCGCTTCTCCACCTCCCTAAGTATCTGCACTTACCAAAGCCTGGGTCATAACGCTTAAGATAGGGGAAAGAACACCCATTACCAGGGCATTCCATGACGGCAACCCTTCTTAAGTCCTCTTCTGTTACCCCTCTGTTGATTGCGCCCACCGTTCATCGGCTATCCAACGGGCTAACCATCATTGCAGAGCAGATGCCCATTGACGCGGTGAATTTGAATATCTGGTTGAAAGTCGGCTCGGCTATGGAGACTGATGCCATTAATGGCATGGCCCACTTTCTAGAACATATGGTGTTCAAGGGCACCGATCGCTTGCAGAGTGGCGAGTTTGAGCAACAGATTGAACAACGGGGCGCAGTCACAAATGCCGCCACCAGTCAGGATTACACCCACTACTACATCACCACGGCTCCCAAAGACTTTGCTGACCTGGCTCCCTTACAGGTTGATGTGGTGATGAATGCCCGCATTCCCGATGATGGGTTTGAGCGAGAACGGCATGTTGTCCTGGAAGAAATTCGGCGATCGCACGACAATCCCCGTCGTCGCACCTTCCAACATGCCACCGAGCTGGCCTTTGAACGTCTGCCCTACCGCCGCCAGGTACTCGGCCCTGCTGCCGTCATCGAAACCCTCATCCCTCAACAAATGCGGGACTTTCATGCCCGCTGGTATCAACCCCAGGCCATCACCGCCGCTGTCGTAGGCAATCTTCCTGTAGAGAAACTGATTCAGATCGTAGAAGACAGCTTCGGGGGATCAGGGATCAGGGATCAGGGATCAGGAGCAATTCAAAACTCAAAACTCAAAACTCAAAACTCAAAACTCTTTCCCCAATCCCCAATTCCTAACCCTCTCCTCCCCGAATCTCCCTTCACTCAAATCGTCCGGCGGGAAGTCATTGATGACACTTTGCAACAGGCTCGCTTAGTGATGACCTGGCGAGTGCCGGGAATGAATCAATTACAGGAAACCTACGGCCTGGATGTGTTGGCCTCAGTGCTGGGCCGGGGAC
>JBBIQC010000143.1:0-4712 GCA_037442585.1 Oscillatoriales cyanobacterium bin_317 | reverse complement strand
TCGGCTGGTGCGCGACTTACGAGAAGAACGGGGGCTGGTCTCCAGTATCTCAGCCAGCAATATGACCTACCTGCATCAGGGCGTGTTCTACATCTCGGCCCATCTTCCCAGTGAGAATCTGGAGCAGGTGGAAGCGGCGATCGCCCAACACATTCGCAGGTTGCAGGACGAATTGATTAGCGAGGCAGAAATTGCCCGGGTGCGAACTCGAACGGCCAATCATTTTGTTTTTGGCAATGAAACGCCCAGCGATCGATCCGGACTGTACGGCTACTATCACACCCTGTTAGGCGATCTGGATCCAGCAATCCACTATCCCGATTACATCCAGGCTTGTGATGCTGAAATGTTGCAAGCCTCTGCCCAACGCTATCTCAGTCCAGATGGTTACGGCATCGTCACCATCCAACCGGGCCGTTAAACTCCCACACAAACCTTAAACTTCAAGTTCCTGAATACCTGTTACCCTGGCAGACAAACTCAACTCTTCATCAGAGGATGTTCACTATGAAAGGGTTTATCGCTTCGTCTGTCGGCGTAGTCACATTTGTTGGGATTACAGCAGCTACCATGCCCGTTCTGGCTCAACAAACTACCCAGCACACTCAAAAGCAAAGCACTCAACAGACTGCCCAAATGCAATCCACCCCGCAAGCCAAAGTCACGACCCGGGCAACTTACAAGTGTGATGAGGGCAAAGGCTTTTCTGTGGTTTATAGAAATGACAACACAGCAGAAGCAACCTTTGGTAGTAAGGTGATTATGCTGAATCAGATTGAATCGGCTTCCGGCGCACGCTACAGCAATGGCAGCGTGACCCTCTACACCAAGGGAGATACAGCATTTGTGGAAGTAGGGGATAATCGATTATTCGCCAACTGTGTTGCCACAGGCAGCGGTGTACATGGCATGTGGTAATCGCTGGATAAATCGCTGATGTGGGAGCAAATTTCGTCACACATTCGCCAGGTGACGGGAAAACCATTTTCTGCCGCAACTCCCCGTTCCGTGGGTGGGGGATACATTAACTCTGGCTATGTCCTGACGAATGGGCAACAGTCCTACTTCGTGAAGCTGAATCAGGCGGCTCAAATGACCATGTTTGAGGCTGAGGCGGCAGGATTGGAGGAAATGGCAGCCTCCCACACGATTCGAGTTCCCCAACCCATCTGCTGGGGCGCTGTCAATGGATCCGCCTATCTGGTTCAGGAATGGCTGGACTTAGGGCGAGGGGGGAGTTCTGCCTGGGGTGAAATGGGGCGCAAACTGGCCGCAATGCATCAGTGGATTCCCTCGCCATCCCAGAGTCAGGGGGCAGGAGTGCTTGCGTTTGGCTGGCACCGGAACAATACGATCGGCTCCACCCCGCAAGTCAATCCCTGGACTCAAGATTGGGCAGAATTCTGGGTGAAGCACCGGATTGGCTACCAGTTACAACTGGCGAGTCGTCGGGGCGGTCATTTTCCCAGCGGCGATCGCTTGCTAGAGGCCATTCCCCAACTGTTGGCAGGGCATCATCCCCAACCTTCTCTGGTACATGGCGATTTGTGGTCAGGCAATGCGGCCGTAACGAAAGCAGGAGAACCTGTCATTTTTGATCCAGCCACTTATTATGGCGATCGGGAAGTGGATCTGGCTATGACCGAACTCTTTGGCGGATTTCCTTCAGAGTTTTATCGGGGATATACCGAAGTCTTTCCCGTAGATGCTGGATATGAACGCCGGAAAATACTCTACAACCTGTATCACATCCTCAACCACTTCAATCTGTTCGGCGGCGGATATGCTTCGCAAGCCAACCGCATGATCAATCAGTTGCTGAGTTGGGCTTAGAAGTGCCAAAAATTACGAGACATCGGGAAAGTGGGAAAAATCGGAACAGATGCGGTTAATTACTTGGATATAAGCCTCAGCCGCAGCCTGAAGCACATTGCTGTGACTGGCTCCTGCCTCATAACTGGATCCGGCACACTCAACACCAATCACCACCTCTATGGGAGCATCTGCACCAAATAGGGTGGCTGGAGGGACAAACCAACGGCTCAGGTAACGGGTGGGAATTTCTACTTGCTGATCCACGGCCTGATCGATCGCTTTTTGCAGGGCATCAATCGGGGTGTTGCCAGTGGCGTTGCCCTGCAAACTTCGACCCGTTAAATCACGCAGGGTAATAGCGGCTTCATGAGTGGTGCCCGTGTGCAAGGAAAAGTCTTCTAAATAGAACCGCTGCGATCGCCGCGATCGCCAGCGTCGCCGTTCCTGCAATTCATTCTGTTGTAAGTTGAGCAAAAAGGCCCTGACGGAGAAGATGTCTATTTCCAGGTAAATCATTTCCCCGGATTCCCCATCTTCCACTCGAATGGGAAAGGTAAAGCATTCGTTCAATTGCACCTGATTGTGTTCTTCCCTAGAGCGGGCAAACTGGTGTGGTTCCCAGGTGACAATACAATCGACAAAGCGATCGCGGGCACAGGCCACTCTCAAAGCATCACAAAAGTTGATGTGGTATTTGTTGGCTCCTTCCACAATATCTTCGTCAATAGGACATACCCTGACCCGTCTTAGCATGTCCTGATACGCTTCCTGACAAGCGGGATCCCCTGCCAATCGAGATCCCAGTTTGGAAATGCTCCAAAAGGTAATGGCCAGGGCATAGTCAAAGCTTGTCATGTACCACATGATCGGCTGGGCCGCAAGTCTACGCAGCAGTTCAGCATAGTAGGGCCAGCATGCATCCCGATTGGCTAAAGCATTCTGAAAAACGTTTGCAGTCACAAGGGCAGTATGCATAAACCCCTTCAAAGCATGAGGCGAACCTGAAACAAACCTTACTGGAGCGGCCCACTCATCACACGACTACTGATGGAACACCTGCAAATCTGAGGGTCAATTCATCGATTCGCAGGGGTCTAAGCCAAAAACAGGGAGTTGCGCGATTCATCAATTGAGTTAATTGTCTCATAATGAGAAGCTTAAATTTTACGCCTACTATTTATTCGCTTCTTTGCCAGCCAGTACCTCCTTGACTAAGGCTTTCAATTCTGCAATGCCGTCTTCTACCTCCGTTTTGACTAAATTTTCAATATAGTGCTTCGTCTCGATATCACAGTTGTAGGGAACCGCATTTTGAGGGAAATAGGGCTGGTGATACACCGGAACCGAAGAAAGACCACTGAAATTAACTTGTTTAAATTGCCGGAGTTCTTTAATTTCTGCTTCTAAAGCGGTGATGCGATCATCCTCGCTGGTCTGTAATCCATGCTTGAGTAGCCTTGTGACTAGTTCCGTTACAGTTACCCCATCCTCATCGGCGCGGTCTTTCAAGGCTTGCAGGAGTTCCTCTGACAATCGGAAGCTCACCAGCTTTTTGCTCTTCTTGTCCATGTCGGCTTCAGACTTCTTACTAGATGTACATCTGACTGACGGTACAGTCTCATAACTGACGATCATAGTCCTACTAGGAGACAATGTATATATAACGTCGTTCAGATTTATGATGTCTTTATCAGCCATAGCAATACACTGCTCAACCTGAATCCAGACCGGAACAAGAGGACAGCAAATCCAAGAAAACCATCGCTTCAATGGCAAAAACTGATTCCCTTTAAATTTGTTAAGAGATGATAACTAATATACTTCCTCGTCATTGGATATTTTCTGTATATACAAGCACAAAATCCATCAATCTTTTTGTCTAGTTTGTGTAATACATTAGATATACATTTTTAAGATTTAGCTGTACAATCTAGAAAAAGAATTGTAGCTAACTCCCTCCTGGGGGCCTACACCCCCGGCTACTGGCTACTCAAATGGTTCGTTCTTAATTTGAGGAGTGGGCTTAGAGACTATTCAGCAATTTCTTAGGAGGCACCGATGAACTGCCCGTATAAAGACAGCTTGATGCCCCGCTGCACAATTGTGACTCACCCCGATCGTCCGAATGTTGAATATTGCCGGGTTTGTCGAGAATGGGATTACATTGACCACATTGGTGCAGAACCCATGTCCGGTCATAGTTTCCGTAGTTTAATCTGGTTTATTCTGGCGATTGGCATCATGATTTTTATTGTGCAAGCCAGTGATCAACCTTTAATTACTCAACAAAAGCGGTCATCTTCCATTCAACCTGCCCCACCGATAAACTTCGATGCGTTTTGAAGGGGGCAATTATGAATGATTACTACAGCCCCCTGTTCAAACTAGCGTGCTGCCTATTGAAGTATTTTTTACTTGCCCTGTTTGGCTTCACGCTATTTTGCATTCTGTCTTCTGTGTTTGGTGCCTTTCCCATGGTGACGGCCTTGATCCAGGATTCATGGGAATGGATTGTACGGATCGGACTGTTAGTGTTGGGAGTTATGGCAGTCGCGATCGTCGGCGAGTCGATCCGGCAGTGAGGAGGAATTAGTTGGGTGGATGGGTGAATGATTGGACACGATTCACTATCCACTCTTCACTTTCCCTCAACGACTAAACAGTAGCCAGACTCCCACGATCGCCACCAGCACACCCAACACCGCCCGCACACTCACTTTGTCCCCAGCAAAAATCACCGCAATGGGAATCACAAACAACGGACTGGTGGCACTCAGAGATTGGGCTACCCCTGCCGGAGCGTACTTGAGGGACAGTTGCTGTAACCAGATGCCCAAATAGGTGCTAACGAAGGCAGTTCCAGCCACCACCACAAACAGTCGTCGCGATCGTAACGG
>JBBIQC010000142.1:0-9251 GCA_037442585.1 Oscillatoriales cyanobacterium bin_317 | reverse complement strand
TGGGTTGGGAATAGTCAATCACAAGGCCATAACCGGAGCGATCGTAAATCCCATCCAGTAACTGCTTCAGGTTTATAGTCGGTAGGCGATCGCCCGATCGCAAGGGGAGGGCAAAGCAAGGAATGGGATCCGATACATTGAAGCAGTAAAGATCGGCTTGAGGACGCTTTTCGTGAGGACTGACCAGAAGCCGATAGTGCGATCGCCCCAAAGGGGATTGAATTGGCATGGGTTCCCCCTGACGCAGCAAATCAATTTCCACAAAGTTGCTGCAACTGCTCAAGATCATGGCTCGTTTATTTTCATAGTCCAGTCGCCCTTTCCCGGCTCGTTTATTCACAGGAGAGAGCACTTCAATCACGGTAATGACTTGACCAGTGGCAATTTCACGCACTTCCAAATAACCCTGCCGTACCGTTTCTGGAATCGTGAGGGTGACAGAGAGGGGTTCTGTAGAAGGATTGGCAACCGCAATTGCACTAGCTTCTACCTCAGAGCGCAACTGCTGCACCAGAACATCTGGCGCACCAACCAGGATAGAATCCTGGTTTTCCACTTGATAGATCCGTTCTTCGACCAAAACCTGGTATTTCGGCAGCAGTTGCGGAGCGAGATCATCGGCGATCGCGGTAATCAGTCGGTGGTGAACGTTAGGCCACGCGCTGGGGTGCTCCAGATAAGGATCCATTCCAGGAAAAGGGGATGGCATAGAACGAACACAGTAATCAGAATGCTCCTATTGTACGCAATGGCTGCAGGTCAGCCAGGGATACATCCTTCGCCTGTCGTGCTGATCAACATCCGTATTGGGTGGAAATTGGGAAGTTTTAACAATTTGCAACAGGTTTGCGATCGCATTGACTCAATATCTCAAGGCTTGAAAGGATTGCTGTGGAGGGGGATGGGGGATCTCCTGTCAACAGCCTTAAGTTCCTTTGCTTAAGTTAGCAAACTTCCATTGCCTGAGGTGAGCTGCAAAGTGCATTCTCTTCCCATGAGTATGTTTAAGGTTCCAACATGGCAGCTTTGACTACTGGCTTGAATGACATTGCAGCAATGCCTGGACTCCAATCCCTCTGGGCTGAAACCCTCGGTGATCCTCGCATCTGTGTAGCGGTTCTGGATGGCGCTGTTGATCAGTCTCATGCCTGCTTCGAAGGAGCCAACTTAGCTCGGCTACCAACCCTGGTCTCGGATTCTGCTGGTGGGGGATTGATGTCCGGTCACGGAACCCACATTACCAGTGTGATCTTTGGTCAACACGGCAGTCCCGTCCAGGGCATTGCACCCGGTTGTCGGGGGCTGCTCGTTCCCGTGTTCTCAGACATCCAAAGGGGTAAGCTGTCACAGCTAGACTTGGCCCGAGCCATCAACCAAGCTGTGGAACAGGGTGCCCATGTCATTAATATCAGCGGCGGTCAACTGAGTCAATCCGGTGAGGCTGACCCCATATTGGCTAACGCAGTTCGTTTCTGTAATGAAGAGGGAGTTCTAATCGTTGCGGCGGCGGGAAATGATGCCTGTCGATGTCTTCACGTTCCGGCAGCGTTGCCTTCGGTACTCGCTGTAGGTGCGATGAATGCTCAGGGATTGCCCATTGAATATAGCAACTGGGGCGATATCTACCAAAAGCAGGGCATTCTCGCTCCGGGTGAAAACATTTTAGGGGCAGAACCGGGTGGTGGCACATCCCTGAAGGGCGGCACTAGCTTCGCAACTCCCATTGTGTCTGGCATTGTTGCTCTGCTGTTGAGCATTCAACTGGCACAAGGAGAAAAACCCAATCCTCATGCTATCCGTGAGGCCATCCTCAAAACTGCCCTTCCCTGCAACCCAGAAATGGTTGAAGATTGCCGTCGCTTTTTAGCTGGAGTTCTTAATATTCCTGGAGTACATGCCCTGATTAAAGAAGGAGGACTGATCAAAGTGTCTGATGAGAAACCAGAAAAAACATTGATTCAACCGAGTGAGTCTAGCCATATTGCTCAGCAGGACTCTGAGCAGTTCAACCCAATGGATCGTTCCCAACGATCTCCAACAGTTGATGCTGTTGATCTGTATCTAGAAGAACCTCCTGGGCCTCAGTCATCAGCTATTGGCGTACAGGCAGCACAAGCAACAAACTCAGAATCTACTCCAACCACTATTCAAAATTCAGGAAATCCTATGCATGTCACATCTAACCCTGTAGCAACTGTAGGCGCTTCTTCTGCCACTAATGGTAATGTAGTCCCTGCTGGGGACTGTGGGTGCAACAGTGGTACAGTCGCGTCGTTCGTTACCCCCAGTAATGCACCCAGGTCTCTGGTGTATGCAATTGGCACCATTGGTTACGATTTTGGAACAGAGGCACGTCGAGACAGTTTCAAACAGCTGATGCCTCTGGTGCGATCGGATAACTATCAGCCATTCCCTGAACCCCCCGCTCCCCCTCCTGCACCCATCCCCCCTTCTACAACCCCACCTTTTGCTGTTCCAGCTAACCCCTATGATGCCAGACAGATGGCAAACTACCTTCGCACAGCGTTTAATTCAGCGGGAAACCCCCAACCCCCTACCTATGAAAATATACCCGAGGCAGCATCACTGATCTGGACTTTAAATCTAGAACTCACACCCATTTATGCCATTGAGCCTCAGGATCCCTTTGCTTTAGCAGTTTATAAGTATCTCGCAGACTTTTTGGATGGGCAGGTACTAGACAAAAAAAGTGATGGTTATGTTGAGAGAGTCGCTATACCAGGAGTCCTAACAGGGAAGACTGTAACCCTATTTTCCGGTCAAGTTGTTCCTGTCATTGAACCGTTAAATACTCGAGGGATGTACGGTTGGCGGGTTAACCAAATAATTGAGGCGGTGATAGCTCAAATACAGGATCAGGTTCCTCCAGGAGCAACTCCGCTCACATCCCAGCAGGAAGCCGAAGTCGAGTATTCTCTGGAGAATTTCCTGATGCGAATCTACTACGATCTACGCAATCTGGGGCAAACCTCTCAGGAACGGGCACAAAATTTCGCAGCGACCAACATCTTCCAAGCTTCAGATGCGTTGGTTAAGGTATTGAGTAATCAAAGCCGCACCTGGGTAAGCTCTGAGAGTCAAGGTGTGACGATGCAGCTTCAGTCATTTGACGTAGAACGAAGCCCCTTCTGTCGCAAAGATTCGGATTGTTGGGACGTTAAGATCCGGTTTTTTGATCCAGAAAATGTCCTGCGGTCGAAAAGAGTTATTCGCTACACCATTGATGTCAGCGACATCATGCCAGTCACACTGGGTGAAGTCCGCATCTGGGATGAAACATAGTCAATTTAGACATCCCATGATTGCTTTCGAGGTCTATCAATTAGTCAATCCAGGAGAAACTGTGATGAAACCATCAAATCAAGCCAAACTGCCCAAACAAGTTGCGCCTGTCCAGCGTCCTTCTACTTCTGTTGCGCTGTCTCACGAGCAGGGCGTTGAAGCTAGCCTTGCTAGTAATATGTGGAACCTGATGAGGTTATATGCCTAATCAATACAGAAGTGTCTTTAGAAGTTTTTGCCATCCTTTTTTTACCTTATATTATCAGTATTCCAGACATCCTCTTTTTAGAGGTGGTGAAAACTTCGTGACGCTAACATAAAAGCCAAGAGGGCAACTACGATGAAACTTCCAAATCAAGCTACGCCTGTCTTCAGAACAGTAACGGGGATAATCAAAGATATTGAACAGCCTCGTACAGTGGTCAATATTACTCAGGCAAGTCGAGACAGTAAATTAGAACTTGTCACTGATTTAGTCAATGGAGCCAACTATAACGCTCCGATGAGATTCTTAACTCCAGTGGACTCTTGTGGGTGTCACATCCTGTCGGGAAGCTCAATGGCTATGTGTTTGGCAGCCTGTGGACTGTTATAGAGTTAGATATTGACTGACTTTGTTAACAAGCTCTAGCGTAAATTACTTGTCTGATGATTTGCGCTAGGTAATTGCATCAAACAAGGAAGAGCAACAATCATGGTTACTGATAAGACTTTAAAGGCTATACAATCTATCCAAGAGCAATCTATCCAAGAGCAGCCAAAACTGCGATCTAGGGATGTGCGGGATCTGCTGACTGATTGGCGTGAAAAATTAACAGCCCCTTTACCGCCAGAGAAAGAGCCGCCAGAGAAAGAGCCTCGTTGTATGAACGATGAGAAGAAAAAAGATGAGAAGAAAAAGAAAGATTATTTTGAACTCCTTGATGAAGCTCTTAAAAAAATTTATGAGTCAACAGACCGTTACCAGACATTTTATCCACCGTATCAAGAGAAAAAGACTTTTATGGAGCAGCTATGCTCTACAAATAACCCTTACGCCTTTGTAAAAACCTTAGATCTAGCAGTTGAAGCGACGCTTCGTCTTGGAGGTGAAATCGAACCAAATGAACCATTTCCGCTGTACTATTTACATCGTCGGCAATTAGTGACTGCTTGTGACAATCGCTTTACTGTTAACAAGCAAATCGGGAGAATATGGGCTTAAAAAGGCAGTAGATGAGCCAATTTAAGAGAGCCACTATAAAACCTTCCCACTCAAACCTGATATTTTCTCAGCGCAGATTGTGGCTGAATATGGCGACTGATAAAACCTGAGCTTGCTTGGCTTTGCTGGATGCTGGAAGGCTTTAAGTACAAATCACTTAATGAGTGATTTGTAACAGAGTAGTTTACCCAAAAAAAGAGGAAAGTCAATGAAAATTCCAATCCAGGCGGGACACGTTCCGCGTAACCAGTGGTCGATTTGAGGTAAAGCAACAAAACAAAAACCTAAACAAGGAGAAAAAGCATGAAGCTTCCAATTCAATCAGCACCAGTTCAGCGTGACATTACTGGAGTTACTCTCTCGAGCGAAAATGGCGTTGATGCTAGCTTTTGGGGAGCCATCTTAAAGGGAATAGCGACTGTGGCTCCACATATTATCAATGCAATTGCGGGTTCCTGAAGCCAGGAAATTGTCTCGATTCTCTAGTTCTAGCCTACGAAACTTGGCGCATCTTAACTAGCCGAGTGTAACAAGTCCATTTCACACAAAACGGAGCAAAATCCATGAAATCCACAAAGTCATCTAAACTTCCAGTCCAAGCTACACCTGTAGAGCGAAATGTCACTGGTGCTGCAATGTCCAGTGAGAATGGCGTTGACCCCAGTTTTGATTGGGGAGGTCTCTTAAGTACCGTTCTTGGTGCGATCTAACTCTAACCAATACATTGGTCTCTTTGGAGAGAGTCAAGTGTAACACAGTCAAGTTCAGCAAACAAAGAAACAACAACTAAAAAAGGAGAAAATCCATGAAATCATCTAAACTTCCAGTCCAAGCTGCACCCATTGAGCGGACTATCGTTGGTGCTGCAATGTCCAGTGGGGATGGCGTTGATCCCAGTTTTGATTGGGGAGGTCTGCTTGGTGGTATAGCCAAAGCCGCCATTCCAGTAATAGCGGGTGCTATTTGAGTCTAAATCCAAAAATGCAACCTCAAAATACTTTGTTTTTTGGTTGCTAATAAAGCATGGGAGCAATTAATTGCTCCCATACTTTCCTCTAACTCGGAATTTTCTAATGAACACTTATTGAATTAGGTTTATCGACTTTCCACAGTCACGGTAAACTTTTGAGATCAGAATCGCCCGACCAAAAATTATGGTTTCCCTAAGGATGTGAAGTTCATTCGTTATGAGTACCCCTCCTTTATCTGTTGAACATGTCTCTGATACGGCAATCTTGACAGCTTTGGGAAGGGCTATTGAGAGCGATCGTCCCGATGCTCTCTTCAAAGATCCCTTTGCTCGATCTTTAGCAGGGGTACGTAGTGAGCAACTTGCGGCATCAATTCCTAACATTAACTCCATCGTACAGGCGGTTGCTGTACGAACTTATGTGGTTGATGATCTGATTCTAAAGGCTGTCTCCCAGGGAAAGATTGATACGATTCTCAACTTAGGATCTGGGTTGGATACTAGACCCTATCGTCTATCCTTACCATCATGGCTGCGCTGGATTGAGTGTGACCTACCGGGCATTTTAAATTATAAACAGAGCGTTCTCTCAAATATCCCTCCAAACTGCTCACTTGAATTCATACCGCTTGACATAACCAACGATCGAGCTAGGCGAACAGCTTTTCAGCAAATTAATCAGTCAGCCCGTGGTGTCATGGTGGTTTCAGAAGGCTTACTCATCTATCTCAAGCCGATCCAGGTCACTGCTCTAGCGATTGATCTACGTGAACAGAAGCGTTTTTTATGGTGGTTAACCGATCTGAGTTCACCGATCGGATTGCAGTTTCTGGAAAAAACCTTGGGTGCCAACCGTCTGAACAATCCAGTCAAATTAGGGTTTGCTCCTGAGGAAGGAGTTGAATTCTTTCACAATTTCGGTTGGAGAAAGATTGCCCTTCGCTCCCTTTTTGATGAAGTCGTGCGGCTGAACCGCATCAATTTATCGGAAGACTTGCTATCTCAACCGCCTTTTAAGGACGAACAGAATTTACGCAATGTTTCTCGTGTAGTGTGGCTCACTCGAACATAACTTAGGCAAACAAACAAACAACAACCAAAAGTACGAATTAAAACCATGAAATCATCGAAACTTCCCGTCCAAGCTGCACCCGTTGTGCGGACTATCCCCACCGCCAGTGCAGAACAACAT
Organism: Oscillatoriales cyanobacterium bin_317; assembly: GCA_037442585.1. Lineage (GTDB taxonomy): Bacteria > Cyanobacteriota > Cyanobacteriia > Leptolyngbyales > Leptolyngbyaceae > Leptodesmis. Next base: position 2,582 of record JBBIQC010000142.1, on the reverse strand, counting down.
ATCCACGTCAATGGGGTTATTCCTTCTATTATGGCTCCCACTGAATGTTTGATGGGAGGTAATTCTTCTCTGTGTCAAATGTGGAGAAGTGGTCAAATCATGTTTTAAATTTCATTAAATTTCATTTAAAGTCATCTCAACTAAGGAAAAATAATCATGAAACTTCCAATTCAATCTCCATCCGTTATGAGGAGTGTCAATACCTATCAATCTGATAGTCAGGGTATTTCTCCGTCAGCAGACACCGGATCATGTACAGCTGCACCTAATCATCAACGAAAGAATTGCACCATGCTGAGCAGTAATTGTCATCAAGGGTTTTTGCCACATCCAGGTAACTATCCAGGTTGTCAATGTAGATGTATATAGTGCGATCGGCGATCTTGTAGGATGCATTAACGAGGTATAATGCACCATCTAATGTTCATTGCAACTATCATCCAAATTAACCTTTTTCAGAAGAACATATGTCTAGCCAAATAGAAGACATTATTGAAGATCCGCTTGTAACCCCCGACATGCGTGATCCTAAAACTCCGCCCAGTGTAAAAGTTCAATCTACAGCTCGTAAGCCTTATACCGATCCAACGTTAGGAGTTCGTCCTGACTTAAGCAGAGAAATCAATCAGAAACCAGGAACTCCGCGCCATCGATTAGTTACAATCGGTGACTCTATAACTCAGGGTTTTCAAAGCGGAGCAATTTTCAATACCGACATTTCTTATCCCCGCATGATCGCCTGGGAAATGGGGTGGGATCAATACTTTCGCTACCCAACCTATAGGTATGGTGGGGGCTTACCCCTGAATTTGGAATGGATAATCAGAAATTTAGAACAAAAATTTGGAGACCGAATCGATTGGTGGAAAATCGCTCCAGCAGCTTTTGAAATTAATCAACTAATGAATAACTTAGAGGATTACTGGGAGCGTGGAGCGGGTAATGATTTGGCAGAATCTAACAAATTGGCAAGGCAAGCACAACAGCGAAGAGGAATCAATCATAACTTGGCAATCTATGGATGGGCAGTACAGGATATTCACAGGAGAACGGCTGAAACTTGCGAAAAAGCAATTCAAACAGAAAAGCCAACTGATGATTGGCTTTTCCCCATTGTGCAGGCTGCCAACGCACGGGCTGCCTTGCGGGTTTTAGATTCAGCCCGTGACTCCAATGGTCGGGCACTCACTCCTCTTCAAACTGCGGCTGCGTTGGGTGCAGAGGGTACCTGGGAAGATTCCGCAGGAGACGGGATTGAAACCCTGATCATTTTTATTGGGGCTAACAATGCACTCGGCAGCGTTTTTCAATTAGAGGTGAGGTGGAGCACGAAAATCTATGAGCATTTAGAAGAGTATGACAGCCTCAGACAAGAAGACAAGTTTACAGTTTGGGATCCGACTCACTTCAAAGTCGAACTGGATCGGGTCGTTGAGCAAGTCCGCCAAGTCCGAGCGCGTCATGTCATCATGACAACTGTTCCCCATGTAACGATTGCTCCAGTCGCCCGAGGTGTAGATAAGAAGGTAAGACGGGGTTCAAGATATTTCCCCTTCTACACAAGACCTTGGATTAGTGACAACGATTTCAATGATAAAGACGATCCTAAGATTACTGAGCAACAAGCACGAGCCATTGACAGTGCAATTGATCAGTACAACTATGATATTGCTAAGGCCGTAGAAGCAGCTCGGCAGGATGGATTAGATTGGTATCTTTTTGATGTCGCTGGATTATTAGATCGCTTAGCGGCGCGGCGTTATTTCGATGATTCACAGGCAAGACCGGATTGGTGGACACCGTATGAACTACCCGCAGCACTCCAAGCTTTATCGCCAGTGCCGGATGCACGATTCTTCAAATCAGATTTTTCAGGGCGGACAAATGGCGGATTGTTTTCTTTAGATGGAGTGCATCCGACAACAATCGGCTATGCTATTTTGGCGCAAGAGTTCGTTAACATCATGCAACAGTATGCAGGTATCAAGTTTTTCTATGGCGATGGTAAGACTGAACGAACTCAGCCAGTCAGAGTAGACTTTCGTAATTGGATTGCCAAAGATACGCTGGTTTCCGACCCCCCGAAATCGCTTACAGGAGATCTGGAGACCATCGGTTGGATTGATGAGAAATTAGATGTCTTTAAGCGATTGCTACACATTGGAAACTGATTGATTGGTGACGAACTAGAATGAACGGGCAATCGCCCTGTCATCCCCAATTCTGCTGCAGCCAATCCTCTCAATCCGCGATCGCTTTCAGAATCCAGGCTGCAATCGCGCTTCAACGTTAATGTCTCATTTGAAAAATTAACAGGAGCGATCGCTCTTCGTCAGGGTAAAGGGCAATAGAACGAGGGGGCGATCGCACTCTGCGAAAATGGGCTAATGATGATGCCCGTGGTTATGGCTACCGTCATGGTGATGATGATGCCCATCGCGATCGTGACCACGTACGCAACCAACTCGAGCTATCGCTGCAACAGATGGAACACGACAAAGGACAAGCAGGCAATTTAGCCTCTAGCATTGATCATTTTCTCAAAGTCACTCGCAGTTATGCACCGGGGTTGTTTCATTGTT
>JBBIQC010000141.1:2388-9357 GCA_037442585.1 Oscillatoriales cyanobacterium bin_317 | reverse complement strand
TGGACGATCGCCTGGATTGCCCTATTTGCTTGTCTCTACCTGCCGCTTGCCCTTAAACTAGGTTTTCTCAAACCAACCTGGCCATCCTCGTGGATGGTTGTGGTTAGCGTGATGGCAGGAGCATTTTTTATGCCAGGGCTGCTGGAGGAGTTAGTATTTTGAGTTCTCCTAATTCCTCATCCAACAGAAAATGTTGCTGCTTCCATCCGTCGGTTTTGGATTGGGGCGAGTTGGATACTGTTTTTGGTTTACCATCTCAATCCTTTGGCAAAGGTATTTTTCCGAGATCCGCTGTTTCTATTGGGAGCCGGAGGTTTGGGTTTGATTTGTACAGCCTGCTATGTGCGATCGGGTTCTTTGTGGTTGCCTGCGATCGCCCATTGGCTGATTGTGATAGTTTGGTTACTGCTTTTAGGCGGCTTAGAGAAATTTAGTACCTGATATCTGTGATTCATCCTCTATCTGCGATTCAGGATTGGCAACAATTTTGGCTCTTGGATCCAACAGTCACCTTTCTCAATCACGGTTCTTTTGGGGCCTGCCCCATCCCCGTGTTGCAGGCCCAACAGCGTTGGCGGGAGCGAATGGAACGGCAACCATTGCAGTTTTTGGGCACAGAGATTGAAGGATTATTGGATGCGGCCCGTGCAGAGTTAGCAGCGTTTGTGGGAGCCGCACCTGCGGACCTGGTGTTTGTCCCAAATGCAACAACGGGAGTCAATGCGGTGCTACGATCGCTGCGCTTCCAACCAGGGGACGAATTGTTAACGACGAATCAGGAATACAATGCCTGTCGCAATGCTCTAAATTACGTGGCTGAACGGGAAGAGGGGCAGGTGGTTGTGGCCGAGATTCCATTTCCGATCAACTCACCTGAACAAGTGGTAGAAGCTGTATTACAGCGAGTTTCTCCAAGGACGCGGCTGGCATTGTTGGATCATGTGGTCAGTCAAACGGGTCTAATTTTTCCAATTGCTACGCTGGTCAATGAGTTGAAAAAACGGGGTGTAGAAACGTTAATTGATGGTGCCCATGCGCCGGGAATGGTAGCGCTAAATTTATCTCAATTGGGCGCTACGTTTTATACGGGAAATTGCCATAAATGGGTTTGTGCTCCCAAAGGGGCAGCGTTTTTATATGTGCAGCGCGATCGCCAATCTGCGATTCATCCCCTTACGATCAGTCACGGGGCCAATGATCCTCGGACGGGACGATCGCGCTTTCATCTGGAATTTGACTGGATGGGAACGGATGATCCAACGGCATATCTCTGTGTTCCAGAGGCTATCCGGTTTATGAGATCGCTGTTACCGGGAGGATGGCCTGAAGTAATGCAGCGGAACCATCAACTGGCGGTCGCTGCCCGACAGGTACTTTGTCAAGCCTTAGAGGTACCTCCTCCCTGCCCAGAGGAAATGCTGGGTTCCCTGGCGGTTGTTCCCCTACCAGACGGAGATGCAACGGTGCTGCACAACCACCTGCTGCAGCACCATCATATTGAAGTACCGATCGTGCCCTGGCAGCAGCAAGGCAGATTACTAAGAATTTCGGCTCAACTCTACAACCGAATAGAGCAATATCACTATCTTGCTGAGGCGTTATTGAAATCTCTCTGAATTCACGAAATAAACCAAGTCCAGCGAGAGAACGGTCGTTTTTCTATGAGAGAAACTCCGGTTCTGGATTTGGACAAGGTTAATCGCAGCAACTATTGTAAAGAAGGATTTTTAAATATTAAGAAATTTTTAGTTAAAATAAAACTTCAAATAAGATTGCATTTCTTCTAACACAACAAGATTTTGGGCGCAGAATCCCCTGGGCGGGACTTTCTCCGTAGAGGAGTAGTTTCTAAAAATACAAGCACTCTGAGTCAAAAATACGGAATATTACTGTAATTGAAAAGAGTAAAAATTTACTGTTTCTTTGGATAGATTGTTCCCTTTTTGGGGCTGTCCTACAGTTTAATACAGATCACCTTAAATGAAGTTTTCTTACTCATTCCTCTCCGTTTACTAAGCGGATTTCAAAAAGATTATGAACAGATGCCCTTGTTGTTCTGGTGTCCTCCTACGCCACATCCGCCACAGTACAGTGTATTGGTTTTGTCCTCATTGCTGGCAAGAAATGCCAGATTTAGCGATGGGAGTAGAAACTAAAAAGCGTTACGTCGCTCATTCCCATCCTGTAGAGCTAGTTGCGTCAGGCCAGTTGCGATGATGCAACCGTCCAAATCTGGTTGAATCAACCTCAAAGGTTTGTCCTAAAAGCGATCGTTCTCTTTCTCATTTGAGAGCGATCGCTTTGGTATTTAATCCTTGTCTCAGTCCAGAACCGTAGTTTATACCCTTGATCTGTAAGGGCGTAGCATTCGGGTAACAGTTTTGCGGTAGTTTTTAGGGATCATTGGCCGAATGCCACGCATCTACGCAGGGCGATCGCCACTGCTCAAACATCCTCTTAAATCAGAGCTTCTGATTATAGAAAATCTCTCAAAAATTCAAACGGATCTTCTTCCCAACATGGCTCTGGCAATAGTCGCAGCAGCATTTGATTCAAATCTACTTCAATGTCGTACATATCATCCCGCTGAAAAAGATTGGCCAGGGAGAGTAAATCTCTTTCCTTTAAGGGGGCCAGAGGGTCTGCATAGTGTCCCACTCGTTCCGGAGTAAGTGGTAAACGAGCTTCACCTTTACAGATGGTGCCGTCTGGTAAAGGGTGTTGTTCCCCTGGATGAGCCGCTTGCTGTAACGCTGTCAATTCCAATGGGGGCTTAGACCAGGAACCTGGGGTAGATGACTGAACAAAAGTTTTCATTAGCTGCATGCAAACGAACGGCACATCGTCTCCGGCAATAGCTACACCCCGTGACCTCCGTTATCCGGCGATCGCGTGATCAAAGTCAGGAATAAATTGCCGCTATGCTGATGAATAAAACGTTTCAGAATTCGAGCGAGTAGATGCACGGCTACTGTTGTCAGCCCTAATAACCAAAAGCATGAAACCTTACCCTTTGCCTCTACCCTCTCCTAACAGCGTTTTACTCTGCCATTTTTGGATAGCCAGAGCCACATCACACTGAGAGTAAGGGTTAAAAAAGATGCTGTTTAGAACTAGGATCAACTCTGTAGCTATTTCTATCTTAGGAACGATTAGACATGAAGGGCCAGGATGAACATAAATATTCAACAATTTCTCCGGCTAAAAAGGTCGCTGCAGGTTGTCTACTTTTGTTAGGGGCTGCCCTGACCAGGGTACATTAAACAAAAATTAAACCAAGTCCAGCTAGAGAACGGTCGTTTTCCGATCAGAGAAACTCCGGTTCTGGACTTGGACAAGGTTTAAACACCTGTTTTCCTTAATAAATTCGCCTGAAGCCTTTTCCAGGCTAAATCTCCTGAAGCCTTTTCCACGCCAAATCTTATGTTCTTCTGTCTGAACTTTCTACTATGTTTGACTCAAAACCGATGTCCAAACTGTCAGACCCGTCAGAGATACCCGATCTGGATCAGCGGTTAGGACTATATCGGGTCTTCCTCAAGCTGTATGAACATCATCGAGAGCTTTTGGACGAAATTCTGGAGCTGGAGAATTCAGATAATCGTTGTCGAACTCGTGGAAACTGGCAATTTGTGCAGGGAGTGATTCAAAGGAACCATATCCATTTGATTACAAATTTGCTGGATGACAAAACTCAGATATTGATGCAGCCTCAGAACTGCTGGGTGATTGGACGCGATCGCCAGACTGGCATCCCTATCCCTGATAAACGCCTATCTCGCCGTCATGCTCTGGTGCAGTATGTAGCAAGCCAGGGCTTTTACCTGATGGATCTGAATAGTACCAATGGCAGTTATGTGAATGGCGAACCTGTCCGTCGTCCGGTGCTGCTGAAAGACGGCGATCGCGTTCGTTTGGGTAGTTTGTCATTCATGTTTTTCCTGTGCCAGGGCAGTCGTCAGTCAGCAAGTATTTCTACAGAGGTTTTGCAGTCATTCGGTCTGAACCAATGGGCTGCTGGCCTATCTGCGGCATCTCAGGCTGCTGCTACTCATCTCAATGAAGGCAGTGATGATCGGGTAGAAGTAGCCCTGTCCAGTAGCGATCGAGAAACATATATGTTCCTCCAATCTTCTGATGGTAAGGACGAAAGAGCGGGGGTGGCTTTACCTGAACTGAGCAATGCCCAAAAAGCAGAAATTTTGGATCGCTTTTTGAATCGGTAAGGCGATTGACCATTTTTCTTCTGCCTTTTGCCCCCAGGCCGGCTTATTTGAAATAAATCAGCAAGTTTAGCCCTGGAATAGTGCGTGATAAAGTCCAGAGCAACAGGGCAATGTAGAGAATGCCAAGAAACCATTGATACCAAACCAGAGTGGTGATTAATCCTGGTATATTTTCATCCCGTAAGCGAATATCATTAAAGCCAAATTTGAGCAAGTTGTTGAAACTAAAGTCGAAATAATTCAACCAACTCCAGCGGCGTTCCCAGAGGATGGGCATATAGCGTTCGCGGAACATCTCATGACGAGGAATTACCGGCAGCCGCCCAATCAGGATACGAAGTTGCCGGAGAGATCCTTCTTCCGTGAAATAGCTTGTATCCATCATGGGATGATAGCGGCCCTGCTGATATAGCAGAATCAGCAGCAGGGTGGGAATAGGAACGGCGATCGCGCCCACGCTCAGCAGGGTTAACAAAGGATTTTCGGCATTCCGCAAGATCGCGCTGAATCCCGCCACACAGAGGAAACTGAACCCACTCATGACCCACACCGTCTCACTAGGTGAAGGCAGAATTGGGGTGGGGGTGAGTCGTCGCCATCGATCTACAAACCAGAACAGTACGCCAAAGTAGGCGATCGCCACCAAGCCAACGCCAAAAATCAGCCAGGTATTGGTGCCATAACGGCTTAGCAACAGCAGGAGTCCTAAACCTACCCAGGATAAGCCAGTCGTAATCCGACTCCACACCTCTTGAGGGGAAGACATCATTTCTTTGGCCAGAATGCGATCGCGCACATTAATAAAAGTCGCTAAATCAACCGCTCCCAGAGACAACAACTCGGTCGTACTGCGAAAGGGACTGTGGGCACGATGGCGAACAATCTCTGTAGCCTGCTCTACCGTGAAGCCAATCTGGGTCAACAAAGCGGGGGAAGCCGTATTGATGTTAATGCCAACCACTTGCTGGCGTAATTCCTTAAGCCGGAGCCGCTCCCGCGTGTACTCAATCTGGTTGGCATCTGGAATTTGCTCTAAATGACGGAAGTTTCTGACTAACTCGCGCAACAGATTCTCATTACCTTCCAGGGTTGGAACGGAAATATACCGCCCGATCCGACCCGGATTGCCAACAATTTTGGCCTGATCAGAGTCAAATCTGAGGCCAGGAACATTGAGATAAGCTCCCCTGGCAAACCCGGCATAGCCAAAATCAGCCCGATTAAGGATGGTGGCACCTCGTAAATTAACGGGCTGATTAAACCTGACTTCTCGAAATAGGGCTGCTTTTTCAAATACAGCATCTGCCAGAAACAACGCCCGACTAAAAGTACCACGGCTAAAGAAAACCTGAGCCTGCCAGCGAGTTTGTGCAAAATCCGCGTTGCCCTGCCATTGAATCCGGGTGAAGTTGGCCGTTTGCTGAAAGACAGCCCGATTAAAGTTGGCAGTCGCCTGGAACTCGCTGCTTTGAAAATTCACCTCTCCCTGAAATTGAGCCTGATCAAAATCCGCTTTCGCAAAAAAGATGCTACTGCGGAAGCGTCCCTCCTTGGCAAACATGGCTCCGGCAAAACTGGTGGGCTGGCTGAACCGGGTTTGAGACCAATCAGAAATTTGGGCGAATTGTACGCCTTGAGCCTCTACCCGGTTGAGAAAAAAAGTGTTGGTGAAATCAGCGACTCCCAGGAACCGGGACTGCATCAGCTTGAGTGGCCCGCGAAATACGGTGATTTGCAAGGTTGTTGCTTGAAGATCGGGGTTAGCGGTGGACAGCAGTGATTTGGACAATTTGCCCAGTTGAGAAAGGCGGCGACGATCGCGCTGCAGTTGCTCCTGCTCTGTGGGGGAAAAAATCGGAGTCAGCGCCTGTCCATACAGGGGTGCCCGGAGGCCCAACTGGCTCACCTGAAAATCTCCCTGAATCAGGGAATAGCTGAGATCCAGACCAATGGGAGTTCCGGGTCGCTGAATCTGAGCCTGCACCAGACGGTAAAACTGATCCCGAAAGTCTTTATTTTCAGGACGCAGATCAATTACCAGCCCATGCAAATCCACCGTGGGCAAGCCATCACTTTGAATCGGATTCCGCAGCCGATCCTGCAACAGTTCCAGGGTGAGCAGCACACGATCGGGTTGGGCGATCGCGGCCTGAACAGGGGTGGGATGTAAAACAAGGCTAAGGGAAAGGACAAGCAGTAAAGTAATGAATCCGCTCATCCATGTCATCAGGGGATTTGAAAGCAGCGAGCGAGGGTTCAACCGAGTCTATGCAAGGGAAAGAGCGTTGCGATCGTACAATGTAACGGGTAGTGCCACTATGACAGTTTGATTTCTGCCAAAGATGATGCTCAACAAAGGGGAGATCCAGGGCGAACGATGGGACTCGAACCCACGAATGGCGGAACCACAATCCGCTGCCTTAACCACTTGGCTACGCTCGCCATTTGCGTATTCTATAATAGCACTCCTGCCGCTTTTGTCACTTAAACCTTCAGGTTAACGATCTTTTCAACTGCTTCAACAATCTGGTGGGGCTGCACGATCGTCAGAGTTTCCAGGCTGCCGTTATAAGGCGTGGGGATATCCTGAGACGACAACCGGATCACAGGGCCATCCAGCTCATCAAAAAAGCGATCGTTAATGGAAGCGATCAACTCGGCTCCAATTCCACCGGTACGCATACATTCTTCCACCACAATCACCCGGTGATGCGCGCTGGCCGTAGTGTGCAGTTTGTCCAGC
>JBBIQC010000141.1:0-2378 GCA_037442585.1 Oscillatoriales cyanobacterium bin_317 | reverse complement strand
TCGAGGCTCCGATCGTTTCAAAGTCCAACGGTTTGAGCGACAGGAGATCAATCACCTCTGGATCGTACCCCTGTTTTTCCAGTGTTTTGGTTGCTTGTATAACGTGGTGCCGCATCCGGGAGTAAGTCAGGATTGTGACATCGCTGCCCGATCGCACCACTTCCGCCTTATCCAGAGGCAGGTAATATTCGCCCTCTGGCAAATTCTCTTTCAGGTTGTAGAGCAGTACATGCTCGAAGAACAGCACCGGATTGTCATCGCGGATGGCTGATTTCAGCAGGCCCTTGGCGTTGTAGGGAGTAGAGCAAGCCACAATTTTGAGTCCTGGAACGGCCTGGAAGTAAGCCTCCAGCCGCTGGGAGTGTTCTGCGCCCAGTTGTCGTCCGACTCCTCCTGGCCCCCGGATCACCATGGGGATTTTAAAGTTGCCACCCGATGTATACCGCAACATCCCAGCGTTATTAGCAATTTGGTTAAAGGCCAGCAGCAGGAAGCCCATGTTCATGCCTTCGATGATCGGACGCAGGCCCGTCATCGCAGCTCCCACGGCCATGCCTGTGAAACTGTTTTCGGCGATCGGAGTATCCAGCAGCCGCCACTCGCCATATTTCTTGTACAAATCCTTGGTGACTTTGTAGGAACCGCCATAGTGTCCCACATCTTCCCCCATCACCAGTACGGTTGGATCCTTTGCCATTTCCTCGTCGATCGCTTCACGCAGGGCATTGAAGAGAAGTGTTTCTGCCATCAGTTCCTCAAGTATCAAAATGTTAAATCCAATTTTAGAGCGAGAGGGACGCGATCGCTAGAGTGGGGATTTAAGGATTGAGGATCGGGGATCAGGGATCGGGGACTAGAGAGCGGAGATTCGGGAAGAGTGAACAGGAGACTTCTCTCTCTGTTACAATATCTGCGTCCTTCAGCCGGATTGCATCTTTTGAGTCAGTCAATCAACATCCCGAAAGTCGATGAGTTCCTGCAAGAATTAGCGACCATTCAGCAAACAGGTTCTAAGCGGATTGCTTTGCTGGGATCGCGTCACGTTCCGATTACCCATCAAAAGCTGATTGAGATCATGAGCTATGCCCTGGTGTTGGAGGGCAATCGACTGATCACGTCTGGTGCAACCGGGACGAATCTGGCCGCCATTCGAGGAGCCATGCGGGCGGATCCGTCCCTCCTGACTGTGATTCTGCCCCAAAGTTTGGAGCGTCAGCCCCGGGAATCCCGCGAGCAGTTAGAGCAGGTGATGCATCTGGTGGAAAATCCAGACAACGATACGATGTCTCTCGCTGAGGCCAGTGCCATTTGTAACCAGGAAATTATTACCCGCTGTCAGCAACTGATCTGCTTTGCCTTTCATGACAGTGTGACGTTGCTAAAAACCTGTCAGGATGCAGAAGAACAACGGAAAATTGTGACGCTGTTCTATTTTGACTAGAACTGAAAATTAAGGATCGGGCGGGAATACTTTTTACACTCAGGCTGACTTCGTCACTTGTCCTCCGTCATTCGGGGATATCGATCGGCAGTTGCTAAAAATGATCTTTCATCCCACGTAATCGGGAGAAAGCCTGGATGTCATTCTCGGCTTTGACGACCTTTTTGAGAGCGGGATCATCCCATCTCAGGAAAGGATTGGTGCGTTTCTCTACACCTAGCAGGGAAGGTACTGTGGCTTCAGCACGGTGACGGGCGGCCTGAACTTCCGCCAGTCGAGTTTGCAGATCTGCATTTTGGCTATCCACAATCAGGGCAAATTGCAGGTTCTTCAGAGTATATTCATGGGCGCACCAGACGCGGGTATTGTCTGGCAGATGACGGAGTTTGCCAAGTGAGTTAACCATTTGGCTGGGAGTGCCTTCAAACAGGCGACCACAACCACCAGCAAAGAGAGTATCGCCACAAAAGAGATCACCCGGTTCGTCTGAGTTTGTTGGGGGAAAGTAGTAGGCAATATGGGCGCGGGTATGACCGGGAACGAAAAAGATTTCAGCCGTTCGATCGCCAAAGGAAATACGATCGCCCTCCTGCAAAAACACCCGTTGCCCCGGAATGCGGCCTTTGTCTTCGGCTCCTCCGTACACGACCGCTTCAGGAAAATGCTGTAACAACTCGGTGTTTCCTCCCACATGGTCGCCGTGATGATGAGTGTTGAAAATCGCGATCAGGCTGGCTCCTAATTTCCGCAACTGCTGCAAGACCGGAGCCGCTTCTGCTGGATCAACCACTGCTGCCACATTGTTGACTGGGTCGTGTAACAGAAACACGTAATTATCTGATAGGGCTGGCAGTCGATAAACCTGCATGGATGTGTCTCCTCTTCAGGGCTGATCATCCTTTATTCTATCGGCTGCGATCGTTGCCATCTGCTACCT
>JBBIQC010000140.1:1353-9359 GCA_037442585.1 Oscillatoriales cyanobacterium bin_317 | reverse complement strand
AGGATCAGTAATGCAGAAACCGGAGCAGCCGTATACAGTACCTGTTGAGAGGCAACGGTGGCGATCGAACCGACGCCGGATCCTAGGAGCATTAAGGACTCTGCAATATTCAGCCAACTACGGTTCTTCACAACTTTACTTTGATCGGCGTTTTAAGTAATTTCATCCCTTCTTGCAAACCTTTTCCTGAGTTTGAGTGTCTAATCAGGAAAGGTGAGGGAAATGGGGGTAAGAGAGGTAGAGAAAGAATTGTTACCCAAAGCCACGCCTTATGGAATAAACTGGGGCTTTTAAAACGCCTTTTAAAGACTCCATGCCAGTAGAGGGAGGTTATAGGGGAAACATCACAGTATAATTTTGAAAGTTTACGTATCGAAATATTCAGAATTTCAAATCAGTGATATAGAGCGGTTTAACTCAAATAGGTGGGAGAGAACGTGAAGCAGGTGGAAACAGGTTCGAATTCAAAGCTTGAAGTTAAGGGAGCTACTAAAACATCCAGCACTTCCAGTAAAGGTCTTTCTGGTCATCTCCGTAAAAGTCAAAATTCCACTTCCAGGGATGCTGCTCCTCAGGTTCCTGAACCATGTGCTCAACCCGTCCGGCATCGATCTCCGTGGCAACAGGTACGAAAGACACTGGCGATCGGGCTGACCACAGCCATATCTGTCACGCTGGGGCTGACGGCAGCCCTGATGGTACCGCTGCCTGTAGGTCTGGTTGCTAAGGATGAAGATGGGCGATCGCCCGACCTGTGGCAGGTTGGGCTTGGCTATCATGTGGGCCGCCCGGTCAACATTTTGCTGATGGGGATTGATCTATCCTCCGGAGACAAACAGGATAGCCCCAATATTTTTGATGGCAACAGCGATACCATGCTGCTGCTGCGGGTCGATCCAGAAGCCGATGCAGTCAGCTTGCTGTCAATTCCCAGAGATACCCAGGTGGATCTGCCAGGAGAGGGAACCAGCAAGATTAATGCCGCGAATATGAAAGGAGGTGCAACGTTAGCAGCCCAAACAGTCAGTGCAACGTTGAATGGGGTACAAATCGATCGCTATGTGCGAGTCAGTACTGAAGCCTTCCGAGAACTGGTGGACTTGTTGGGGGGAGTTGAGGTCTACGTCCCGAAGCAGATGCAGTATGAAGATAAGACCCAGAAACTCAAAATTGATCTGAATCCAGGGCTGCAAACCTTAAGTGGTGCCCAGGCTGAACAATTTGCCCGCTTCCGACATGATGATTTGGGAGATATTGGTCGGGTACAACGGCAACAGGCTCTCCTCAAAGCTCTACGCAAGAAACTGACCAGTCCCACTGTGATTCCCCGCATTCCCATGCTGGTGCAGACGATGCAGAAGTACATTGATACCAATCTCAGCATGGAAGAAATGCTGGCCCTGGTGAGTGCCGGACGGAAACTGGCTGATGGTGGCGTGAAAATGGTGATGCTACCTGGACGATTCAGTGGCCCGGATGAATATATCGCCAGCTACTGGATTATGGATCCGGCAGGGCGCGATCGCGTGATGAAACAGTATTTTGGGGTGGAGCCTCTGGATTTCACGGATATCAATCAGGAACCTACTGCTAATTCCCTCAAGATTGCAATTCAAAATGCTTCTGGCAATCCCGATGCTCCCTACCAACTCCAAGAAACGCTAACTAAATTAGGGTTTTCTAATGTCTATATTTCTGGAGAACAGATCAATCGCCAGCCCCAGACCGAAGTTATTCCTCAACGAGGAGATTTAATGGCGGCTGAGAATTTGCAAAAAGTGTTAGGTCTGGGCCAGATACAGGCCGACTCCACCGGGGATGTCGAATCGGATATTACGATTCAGGTGGGAGAGGATTGGGGCAAGAAACCGTAGGTGCGCCAGGAGTGGCACTCATTTCAGCCAGGAACTCTTGTAATAGGGCAATGACCATAGCCGGGTGTTCCAGGTGAGGCAGCACTCCCGTTTCAGCCAGACGCACAAACAGTTGAATGGTCTTGGGGTTGAGGCTGGCTAACCGTTGCCCCAGGTCGGCACTCGTAAATTGAGCCTCTTCCCCCCAGACGATCGCTGTAGGAACAATCAGTTGTCCGATGTAGTGGGCTAGATCAAAGTACAAATCTCCTCGCAAGAAAGCCAGGGCTGCATACTGGGCATTCGGTTGAGAAGCTGATTCCAGATAGGCCTGTACCATTTCTGGGGAGACGCGATCGGGGTCAGCGAACAAGAACCTCTCCAGAAAGTTACGCACGGCCAGTTCATTCATCGCTCCCAGGCTGTAAATGAACTGATCCAATAACGGTGTGCCAATCACTTGCAACGGTAAGCGTCGTCCTGCATCCTGACCAAAATCAGCAAATCCAGATGGACAGGACAGAAACAGCGCTTTGAATAGCTCTGGTCGTTGAATTGCCAGACGAATGGCGATCGCCCCCGTTAAGGAGGAAGCCACAACGATCGCAGGCTGATTACAGGTCTGCTCAATCAACTCCGTCAAAATTGCCAAATAATCTTCAACCCGATAATCCCGAACCGGATGAGCTGATTCCCCCCAACCAATTAAATCAGGAGCAATCACCCGGTAATAATCCAGAAAGGCCGGATAAACCTTTGACCATTCATAGGCTGAAGCGCCTCCACCAAAATTATGGAGAAATAGCAGTGGCTGAGCATCGGAGGACGGTAACAACCAGGGTTCGCCAACGGCAAGGTAATACACCAACCTGCCCAGAGCGGTGTTAATCACCTGTTGCCCAATACCTGGCGGATGGAACTGCAGCATGGTTCAGGAAATAAAGGTGGAATGGGCTGCATTATAGTGCAATTTACGGCAGGCCAATCTGGTTGCCATCCGCGCCCGTGAACCAGGGCATCATCCCTGCGGGGCGATTCTCGTGGTTCCCGATCGTGAAACAGTGGAACTACCGGGAAAGATGGGCAAACTAAAAATTGGCCTCAGTAACAAATTTGAAGAAACTACGTCATCCGATTGAGTAAGTGATATAACAGTCAGCCTGAGTCCGCCTGAATGGGCTGACTAACAATGTCAGGGTGCATGGTGTTAAGTCCGAAAAAAATCAGAATCTATTCAGCGTCTACAAGACAGGAGGTTGGCGTGTGACTCGGCGGTTCAGGCCCATCTTACGGATGCACGACTTGACGTACTACCCTAACAAACATCAACGCCTCAAAGCGATCGCAGACCAACAGGAAGAAGCGATCGGTCAGTACACCCTATATTCCAAAATCTGGGCACCCCCCCAATTAACCCGACTGTTGATTGTCAAAGTGCCCCGCTCCGTTCAACTTCTGACGGAGGAAATGTATAGCCTGCTGATGCAACAACGAGTGAACTGGATGCTACAACACTGGCTGGAAGCCGTCAGCAATAATCCCTTTGAAACTCAAGCCTGGTTGGAACAGCAGATAGCCACGATCGCCACCCAACCTGATGTTCCCCTGTTGCAGGAAAACCAGGACTTAGAAGATAGTCTGGCTTTGATGGGCTGGCGGGAAGCCTGGGCTGAGTTCATCCTGTCCAGCGATCGTCTGAGCGATCTGCTGGCTCAAGAGCAGATTCAGTTTCATCAAGAACCCATTAGTCGCAATCATCCCAACTTTCGGGAACTGCACGACTTGCATCAGGACGTAACTTTGGACGAATGGCTGGCTCTGTTCACTGCGTCATGAGATTTCTGCATGATTGCAATTGTGATTTCTTGGGCTGAAGGTGGCATGGAACCTGCGATCGCCGTCCAACCGGAAGCCGTTAGGGCGTGTTTTAAAACCTCCTAGTTCGCGAATTTACTCTATCGGGATCCCCCTAAATCCCCCTTAAAAAGGAGGACTTTGAACGGTTCGGTTCCCTCCTTAAAAAGGAGGGTTAGGGAGGATCGAAGAGATTTAAAACACAGCCTAACTGGGCACTTCCGGCTCCCAACGGCTCAAAATTACTGCGTTAGTCACATTGCCAATCACGTTCAAGACGGTCTTAAAGCCATCTGTCAGACGATCGATACCCGCGACGATCGCAATCCCTTCCACAGGCAACCCAGCGGCACCCAACACCGTCGCCATTGTGATAATCGCAGAACCCGGAACTCCGGGCGTACTGAAGGACACCAGCAGAGAACTGAGGGCGATCGCCAGCAGCAATTCTGCCGTCAGAGGAACGTGATAAATCTGGGCGATAAACAGCGCGTTGAACCCCTGCAAAATCGCCGATCCGTCTCGCTTCAGTGCCGTTCCCAGGGGAATCGCAAAGCTGGCGATATCTTCTCGTAAGCCGTATTCTTCCT
The DNA here is from genome assembly GCA_037442585.1 of Oscillatoriales cyanobacterium bin_317. Classification (GTDB taxonomy): domain Bacteria; phylum Cyanobacteriota; class Cyanobacteriia; order Leptolyngbyales; family Leptolyngbyaceae; genus Leptodesmis. The sequence goes on along the minus strand of JBBIQC010000140.1, from coordinate 5,062 downwards.
GGGCATTCTGCAGCACCACAGGTAGAGCGGCATTAGAACTGGCGGTACCAAAGGCCAGCGAGAGGGAGGGAGCCAAACTTTGAAAAAATTTTCCTGGCTTAGCCTGAAGTACGAGCAGGATCAGGGTATACAGGCTGATCATGATCAGGGTGGAAATGAACAACCCCAATACATAGACAAACAATTTAGCAATCAGTTCAAACCCCTGAGTGGCAATTACGGAACTGATCAGCGCAAACACCCCGATCGGGGCAATGTACAAAATCAGGGAGAGAATCTTTTCGCTAATCACATACACGCTTTCCATCAAGGCGACAAAACTGGCTCCTTTGTCCCCCGCAAACTGGATACCAACGCCAATCAGGGCAGCAGAAAAGATCGTTTGTAACAAGTTGCCCGTACTCAGCGCTTCCAACGGATTGACCGGCACCAGACTGACCAACCAATCCACCAGGGACTGATTCTGGTGTACTTGCGTCTCTGCGATCGCCGTAAACCCCGTAAGTCCAGCCCCCGGTTTTAAGACGGTGCAAATGATGAGTCCCAAGCCCACGGCAATCGAACTGGTAAACAGGTAGCTGGTCAGCAGTTTGGCGGCATAGCGTCCAACCTGAGCGGCATTACTGATCCGGGTCAGACCCAGAATCAGGGACGAAAAGACGATCGGAATGACAACAAACTGGATGAGGCGCAGAAAGGCTTTGCCCACGGGATCGAGCAGGTAGCGATCGAGGGTTGGAATACTGGCTGGAAAATAGAGATTCAAAATCGCGCCAAAGCCAATCCCCAGGGCCAGAGAGGCCAGGATGACAGTGGATAAGCTAATTGGGCGGGTTTGGGCGGGTGCTTGTGTCTGGGAAGGTGCTTCCATGCGCCTCATTCAATAATTCACTTGCGCTCTATTCTAAGGTCTAGGGCTTAACAGGAAGCCCGACCCATTTGTCAACATAGCTTGACTGATAGCTGGCTAGACGATCGAGCAGAACCTCCGGCTGATCCGCTTCAATCACCAGATGCCGCAAGTCGGCCCGCAAAAATTGATCGTCAACCGCCCGATCGAACAGTTGCAGCAACGGATCGTAATAACCCTCCACATTCAGCAATCCTTGAGGTTTCTCATGCAGTCCTAACTGTGCCCAGGTGAGGATTTCGCAGAATTCCTCTAACGTGCCATAGCCACCAGGGAGAGCAATAAAGGCATCAGCTAACTCGGCCATCAAGGCTTTGCGATCGTGCAAAGACACAAATATACCTCATTGAAATTCCTTGATTATTGCAACTCCTTAACAAAAAATATTTACCTATATTTCACGGGGATAAAGATTTATGAATAAATTCCTCAATGCAGTAGTAAGATGGGCTTATTCACAGGTAAGTATTTTTGCTCACTGTTATGATAGCCGATCGATTTCCTTGGCTGACCGCGATTATCCTGCTTCCACTCGTTGCGTCCTTCGTCATCCCCGTGCTGCCCGACAAAAACGGTAAGCTCGTGAGATGGTTCGCATTGGGTGTAGGCATCGCGGACTTTGTCTTGATGTGTTACGCCTTCTGGAAGCACTACGATGCCAGCAGTGCGACCTTTCAACTCGCGGAAAATTATGCCTGGGTGCCTCAGTTAGGTCTGAGCTGGGCCGTTTCGGTCGATGGTCTATCAGTTCCGCTGGTGCTCCTCGCTGGACTGGTAACCACCCTTTCCATTCTCGCGGCATGGCAGGTGAATCACAAGCCACGCCTATTTTACTTTCTGATGCTGGTGCTGTATGCCGCTCAGATTGGTGTGTTTGTGGCCCAGGATATGCTGCTGCTGTTCATCATGTGGGAACTGGAACTGGTTCCGGTCTACCTGCTGGTGTCCATCTGGGGTGGCCAAAAGCGCCGCTATGCAGCGACTAAATTCCTGCTCTATACCGCTGCGGCCTCGATTTTTATTCTGGTTGCGGCTCTCGGTATGGCCTTTTATGGCGATACGATCAGCTTTGATATGGCCGTCCTGGGTGTGAAGGATTATCCGATCGCCCTGGAGTTACTGCTTTACGCCGGATTACTGATTGCCTTTGGAGTCAAGCTGGCGATCTTCCCGATGCATACCTGGCTACCCGATGCTCATGGTGAAGCCTCTGCCCCTGTCTCGATGATTCTGGCGGGAGTGCTGCTCAAGATGGGCGGATATGGTCTGATCCGGGTGAATCTGGAAATGCTCCCCGATGCTCACGTCTACTTTGCCCCGATTCTGATGATTCTGGGTGTGGTGAACATTATTTATGGAGCCTTCAACTCCTTCGCCCAAACCAACATGAAGCGCCGTCTGGCCTACTCCTCGGTGTCTCACATGGGCTTCGTGCTGTTGGGGATAGCCTCCTTCACCGATCTGGGCATCAGCGGCGCATTGCTGCAAATGATTTCCCACGGCCTGATTGCTTCTGTGCTGTTCTTCCTGGCAGGGGTTACCTACGATCGCACCCATACGATGGCCCTCAACGAAATGGGCAATATCGGTAAGGTGATGCCCAAGGTGTTTGCCCTATTTACCGCTGGCGCAATGGCTTCCCTGGCTCTGCCTGGAATGAGTGGATTTGTCAGCGAACTATCCGTCTTCGTGGGAGTTACCACCAGCGACATTTATAGTTCTCCCTTCCGCACCGTGACGGTCTTCCTGGCCGCAGTGGGTCTGATTCTCACCCCGATTTATCTGCTCTCCATGCTGCGCCAACTGTTCTATGGCACGGATACGGCCCTCACCTGCGGCATGACTGACCCGCACTTGAATCAGGTGGATCAGGATGCGGTTTGTTTTGGCAACAGTTGTGTGCTGCCTGCCGATGCTCAGTATAACGATGCCAATCCCAGAGAGGTGTTCATTGCCGCCTGCTTCCTGCTCCCCATTATTGGGTTTGGCCTCTATCCCAAGCTGGCCACCCAGGTGTATGACGTGAAGACAGTGGCCGTGAATACGGAAGTGCGTCAGTCCTATACCAAAGTGGCTCAGGAACATCCTGCCCTGTATGCTACTGGGTTCTCATTCCCCAAGATTGGGAGTTCTCAAGTAGAACCTGTGTTAGGAGTTCTCAAGTAGTCTTTTGTCTTCTGTCATTCGTCACTCATCAGTTGCAAATGACCAATGACCGATGACCCATGACAAAAAAGTTCGTTAAGGTCGTTAACCAGGAAATCCACGATCGCTTCTCTACAGGGGCGATCGTTTTTATTAGTAAAACTCTGCATACAGCAACACCCAAGCACTACTAGCCAAGGAACTTCCTCACCTGATTAATCCTACCTGGAGAAGCAATGAACTCAACAATTCCAATTGCGTTACTCCCGCCTGATTATTTGAGGAAATATTGGTTTTCGAGATGGGTGTTGCTGAATCTATTTGACACGTTCGACGAGATAAATGCTAAATGAAACAGCCTTCTTTCCTCCTCAAACGAAACAGCTTAAACTTGTTAACCTTTCTGTTAACCTTGCTTTTGAAGCCTTTCAGCTTCACTTTCAAATGTAGCAGCCTTTGAAAACAGGAAATTGGAACGATAAATAAATTTACCTTCTTTACATTTTGGTTACAAAGCTGTCTCAGAACTTCAAGCTTAAAGATATTGCACCTGTAGGATGGGTTAGCACCGCGTAACGTCTCCCCTCAAACATCGATGTCTTATAGCAATTCACCCATCGCATCCTACAAAATTAAATCTGATTAATGGTGCGG
>JBBIQC010000140.1:0-1343 GCA_037442585.1 Oscillatoriales cyanobacterium bin_317 | reverse complement strand
CTGTCAGTATGGATAGAACAAGAGTATTTGCAATTACTGTTAATAAATAATGGTTTAGCTAAACATAATAGAGCGATCTTTATTATCAGTTATGCAAACTACTCAACCCTACTCCGGCCCGATCACATTAGTTATTTCTGAAATTGTTGCCCCCGATCGCATCCAGGAGTATGAAGCCTGGACGAGCGGCATTAATCAGGCGGCTCAACAGTTTGCAGGATTTTTGGGGGTGGAAACCATTCGTCCCCGCGATCGTGCCCATCCAGAGTATGTAGTGATTGTCAGGTTCGATAATTATGATCACTTCAGAGCCTGGTCAAAGTCTGCTGCGTATCGGGACTGGATGGAGCGATCGCACCATCTTGTGACCACCAGAACCCGCCAACAACTTCCCAGCGGTATTGAAATGTGGTTTAGTCTGCCTCAGAACAGCCTGCCAACTTCTTACCATCCGACCTATTACAAAAAAGTTATTCTGGGTGTCCTGGCCGTTTATCCTTTAATTTTGCTCTCCAATGCACTGCTGGGGCCACTGACAGCAACGTGGCATCCGCTACTCGGCTTGTTCATTTCCTGCATATTCGTGTCGGCCCTGTTGACCTACCCCGTCATGCCCTGGTTGACCAAGCTGTTAAATTTCTGGCTTTATCCCGCTAACGCAGGAAGGCAGAAGGCAGAAGGCAGAAGGCAGAAGCGCAAATTCCGATAGTGTCTCCCTTCAAAGTCAATAGCCTACATTTTTTTGACGAGGTGGACTAGCCGATTAACTCGAACTCGTCGTTCTATGCGTCAAAAGTCCCAAGTTATACTACAATGTAGTATACTGATTGGCCGATATCTCATGGTGGAAATTCGATCGCCCTCTAGACCAGGATCCCTGGCAAGAGCGATCGTCCCAGTCCCCCCATCCCTCACAATAACCTTCAGTCTCCTACCCCCCATCCCTAATCCCTAATCCCTAATCCCCATCAGGTTCGCTAGTGACACGATCGCATTTTTTCTCCGAAGCCAGGGAGTGTCTCTACCTGGCGATTCCTTTGGCCGCCGCCCAACTTGCCCAATCCATGACCGGGTTTGTCGATACGGTCATGATGGGGCTATTAGGAAGTCAAACCCTGGCGGCAGGTGGCTTAGGGGCAACGACCTTTACAATTCTGCTGATTGTCGCCACCGGCATCATTACGGCCGTCAGTCCCCTGGTGGCTGAAGCGTATGGAGCCGGAAAAACCGGGCGGGTGCGTCAGGTGGGGCAGCAGGGATTGTGGTTGGCAGTTCTACTCGCCATTCCCCTGACGTTGCTGATTTGGAACGCAGGTGTTTTATTGCGACATCTGGGACAAGCA
>JBBIQC010000139.1:9101-9377 GCA_037442585.1 Oscillatoriales cyanobacterium bin_317 | reverse complement strand
ACCGCCTGTTCTGGCAGGAGGGCGGCCTGCAGGATAAATTGAGCAACCACTTCTGGAGTCAACATTTGGGAGCGATCGAAATCAGCGTTGACCGTTTCGGTATCCCAGATGGATGTATTGACTGAACCGGGAGAAATGCTAGTCACCCGAATTCCGTGCGCTCGCTCTTCAGCCGCCAGCGTTTTAGAGAGAGCCGCCAGACCAAATTTACTGACACAGTAAGCGCCCCAACCGGGAAACGTCTGATGGGCCGCGATCGAGGTGACATTGATGATC
>JBBIQC010000139.1:0-9091 GCA_037442585.1 Oscillatoriales cyanobacterium bin_317 | reverse complement strand
TTCCTTGGCGATGCTGACGCATACTGGGTAGTACACCTTGAATACACTGAAAAACGCTGGTTAGATTCAAATCAATCACCCGCTGCCAGTCTGTCAGGGAGGTATCGAACAAGTCTTTGGTGTAACCCATTCCCGCATTATTGACCAGAATGTTGATAAAACCAGAGTCTTCGACGATCTGGCTAATCGCTTCCCTGACCCGATGGACTTCAGATAAATCCATCGGATAAACCTGAACCTTGACCCCGTAAGCCGCTGCCGTATCCGCAACAGCCTCCAGTTTGGATTGATTTCTGCTGACCAGAGCCAGATCAATTCCTTGTTGGGCAAAAGCGATCGCCGTGGATTTGCCAATTCCACTACTTGCTCCTGTCACCAGAGCTCTGCGTTCAAGTTGAGCCGTCATGAAACCTGAAGATCCTCATCGATCAATGAGCCAAACGCTTTGTTACGAAGAGTAACAGTTTCTCAGCTTTAAGCTAGAGTAGCAGACAAGGGTTGGCCGCATATTAACGGAAGATTAAACCTGGAAGGACATCATCAACAATCGATCAACTCGACAGCAGCAACTTTCGATTGACAAGTGAGTAAACTGAAGAACTGAGTGGGATAGCTGATGATAATTGGGATACGGAATTGTTAACTAATGTAACTAAAACGATTATATCACTCAGAATTGCTAGTTGTAGAGAAATTTGACAGAAACTGACGCGAGGCGAACGGCTTACTCGGACGTTTAGTTACAAGTGAGTAGATATGGCTCCTTCGGCGAACATGCCCATCGCCCGGAACTTTTGATAGCGCAAATCTTGCCGTTGTTGGCTGGTGAGGCGGCTGACTTCTTCCAGATGTCTAGCCAGGGCCGCTTTCAAGATTTCCGTTGCCTTGAGCGGATCGGCATGGGCACCCCCGATCGGCTCCGGTAAAATCTCGTCAATCAGTCCCAGGTTCTTTAAATCCGTTGCCGTAATCTTAAGCGCTTCAGCGGCCTGGGGTGCTTTTGCCGCATCTCGCCAGAGGATGGCCGCACAGGCTTCTGGGGGAGCCACGCTGTATACCGCATGTTCAAACATCAGCAGGCGATCGCCCACCCCAATCCCTAACGCACCCCCAGAGCCGCCTTCCCCAATCACGGTACAGATAATCGGCACCTCAAAGCGAAACATTTCTCGCAGGTTGAAGGCGATCGCTTCCCCCTGACCAAATTGTTCGGCTTCTAATCCCGGCCATGCCGCAGGGGTATCAATAAAGGTGAGGATCGGCATCCCAAAACGGTCGGCGTGTTCCATCAACCGAATGGCCTTGCGATAGCCACCGGGAGAGGCCATGCCAAAATTGCGGGTAATATTGTCCTTGGTATCGCGGCCTTTTTGGTGGCCCAGCATCACCACTGGACGACCAGCAAACCGGGCCACTCCCCCCACCATCGCCGGATCATCAAAGCCGCCGCGATCGCCGTGTAATTCCAACCATTCATCGCTGATGGCTTGAATATAGTCCAGCGTACTGGGACGACGGGGATGACGGGCCACCTGCAGTCGCTGTAATGGCGATAGCCCACTGAAAATTTCCTGACGCAACTGCTCGGCTTTCAACTCTAACTCACGGATTTGGTCCGACACATCGACATCGTTTTCCTCCGCAAGCTCACAAATCTGTACAATTCTAGCCTCTAACTCCGCTAAAGGCTTCTCAAAGTCCAGCAGGATCGGTTTACGTTCGGTCGTGGCCATAGCTCAAAGTGTGAAGTAGGGGATGGAAACAGGACGACAACCATTGCATCACACTAACAGGGGTCTAAATCCATGTTTGAGCGAGACACGTCCGATTTCATCCATTTTCTCCACTGTAATCCGATTGCGTCCCCAGGAAAAGTTGGTGTACCAGCGTTCAAACTCCAACAGCATGGATTCAGCAAAGCAGGCAAACAAATGGCGAGCAGGGCTGTCCATGTTGACAATGCTCATGATCTTCCACTCAATGTCCAGGGAGTGTTCCACAATGCCACCTTTGAGCACATGCACTCCCGATCGCTGAATTTGCGTGGACAAATTTTTGGGATAGCCGCCATCGATTAAGAGGCAGGTCGGCTTGAGAATCAGCGGATCGATTTCCATACCTTTGGGCATACTGGCCACCCAAACCACGATATCCGCCTGCGGTAGAGCTTCATTCAAATCCATGATTTTGCCCCGTCCCAGTTCAGCCTGGAGATCCTGTAAGCGCTCCTGGTTACGGGCAATTAATAACAGGTCAGCCACATCCGTGCGGGAATTGAGCCAGCGACAGACAGCACTGCCAATATCTCCGGTTGCTCCACAAACTGCTACAGTCGCTTTAGACAATTCAATATTTAACCTGGGAGCGGCTTGCTCCACCTGTTTGCAAATAATGTAAGCCGTGTGAGTATTGCCCGTGGTGAACCGTTCAAATTCCAGCTTGACGTTACGAATTTGCTGAATTTGTTGCAGGTTGAAATTCTCAAAAATAATAGAAGAAAATCCTCCCAGAGCCGTAATATTAATCCCGTGTTTTTGGGCGTGGGCCATCGCGTTCACGACTTTGCGGGTAGCGGCCTTAATTCGTCGGGTAGCTAACATTTCTGGCAAAAAGCAGGATTCTACATATTTTCCCTGGATCTTTTGCCCCGTGACGCTGGTGACGGTAATATCGTCCACAATTTGCGGTGGAGCGCTACACCAAAAATCCAATCCCTGGTCGGCGTACTCCGGGTAGCCTAATTCTTTTGCAACGGATTGTGCATGTTCCAGACTGGTAAGATGACCGATAAGACCAAACATTGATTGTGTTGAAAGCTATTGAGTTAAGAGTAAAACTGAAGAATTAAACCGTGTCCAAGTCCAGAACCTTGGGTGCTGAACTTGGCTAATCAGGACGGTAATAGACAAGACGTGCTGAACTTATGCGCTCTGCAATATCATGCCTATCTCTGGGTAGTCCCTTGGAGTGTCACAGAACGACTTAGGGGAGAGGACGTAACTCCATCTCCCCCAACAACTTTAGATCTAGGCTGCTGCCAGACCCATCGCGGAGAGCCGCATCACATCCCGGTTGCTAAAACCGATATTGCTGAGGGCTTCACCATACTGGATCATGAAGTCCTCTACTAGAGCTTCCTTCTCCATCCCCAGAATCCGGGCATCGGCTTCCACCTGATTCAGCATTTGCCAGACGATCGGCAGATTTTGCCGATTGGCCGCTTCTAATTCAGCTTTGGACGCTTCAAAATTAGCCTTCAGCCATGCTTCGCCAAAGTTGAGATGGCTGTACTCGTCTTTCACCACGCCTTCGGTGATCTTCCGCGCAAAGTCGTCAGCCACGGGGATGTAAATGTTGTAGGCGGCGATCGCAAAGCATTCAATGATCAGCGCCTGAATCAGCAGGCAGGTGACAATCTTGCCCTCGGCGGCGGCAGTTTGAAAATTCTGGTGCAGTTGGGAGAAGAATTGGCGAGCAAACTCCAGGTCTGGAGTAACTTGCAAGTTCCGTCCGCAAGCTTCAAAGCCCTTCTTGTGGCGATTTTCCATCTTCGCCAGGCTAACCAGTTGATCCTTACTATCCGGGAGTAAGTCTGCTAGCCTCACGTAGTTCTCATGGGCTTCCTGTTCGCCTTCAATGACAATGGCATTGATCCGGCTGTAAGCGTCTCGATACACTTCGCTATGAAAATCGATTGCTGCACTAGCCTCAAGCTGCGGCATAAAACTCATCTCTCCTCAAGAATGCAGCCGATCGCAGATCGGCATTAGAACAGACAGGACTGGAAAGGGAAAAGTAACAGATAACTTTACATATCCACTTGTATCACTTTACCGCTTTCCTGCAGGAAATCGACGTAGATTACCAGATTTCGCGATTGTTCTCGTAATTTCCTCAAAAAGCTGCTATGGCCAACCTTTTCTGTTCCTTAAGAGGGTAAAGCCAGATGGCTGAGCGATCGCCGAAAAATCCGGCCTGCCGGAATCCATGCCGCCTACTGCTGCCAACATTGGTTTTAAAAATAGTTAAGATAAGTTTTCGTGATGATTACTCACTGCCCTGCTTGAAGCTTATGGCTCACTGGTCAATTCCGAAGTTGCGGTTGTGGAGATACTCTCTGCCACCTTTCTGGCATCGATCGCTTCCAGAACAGCCACCTCTGCCTCTTCTGCTGCCGCTGCCGCAAACAAAATGGCCGCCAGAGCATATTCTTCTGCCCTGTCAGCATGTTTCAAAAGTTTCTCTTGCTCTCGCTTCTCTTTCCACTCCGCCAGTTCGGCTTCAACTTCTGCCTTCCTGGACTCTAATCGCTGTGCGAGGGTGTCTTTAGCGGCAACAAGCTCTGCTTTCTTGGACTCCAGTTTGGATTTAGCCTCTGCCAACTTTGTCTTGATGGTTTCTTCTGCATCTTTTGATGCACTACCGAGCTTGTCCTTGACCTGTTGCAAGTGGGCTTCGATGTCATTCAAGCGCACTCGCAAATCTTCACAGAACTTATCAATTTTCTCGCTCATGAGGGTCTCCTATTGAGAGGACAGAATGAATTCTTCCAGTCACAAGTTCTAAGATAATGCAGAAAGGGTTCTACCTTCTGCCCTCTGCCTTTTGACTTCTGCCCGGTTGGACTAGGGGGTTGATTTGGAAATCTCTCACATTCAGACTTTATATCGTTAATGCCAAACAAGGGCAGACTCTGAATGTCAGCATGGCTACCAAGAATACTGCCACTTACTTCAACATTCTGGAACCGGGTCAAACTGAGGTTGCCATCTTTAACGGTTCTACGAACGGGAACCAATGGCAGCATTCCCTGCTCTATGGGCGGGGGACAACCCACCACATCCTGCCCCTGCGGACGAGGTGGTCAGGCCATCAATCGAGCAGTAAAATTAGAAAGGTTGCCTCACCCGTGCTACGTTGGCCAGCTACCAGAATCCCTGACATCGCCTGACCATCGCCCACGGTATGAACGGTCAGATTTTTTACTCCTGAATTGTCATAAGTGATTGACAATGCTTTCTGCGCCTGATCGGTATCATTAATATCTAGAAGCATCGGCACCGACAAACGGGCGCTTGGGTCAGCGATCGCCCGCAGTTCGGCAACAATATCAGGTTTGCTACCGGGCTGACGGGTATAGATCAACTTCCAGGGACTCATCCAGGCGGCTTCACCAAACCGTTCCCAGAGTTCTCCCACAAAATATTGATAGTGTTTCAGCGCAGCCGCTTCCAGGTTGTCCGCCTGGATCACGGGTTCATAGAAAACCGCACTACCAAATCCGGCTTGCCTGGGAGCACCGTAAATGGCTTCCAGTTCGGCAACATAGCTGGGCTTTGGGTTTAATGCCTGAGAAGACGTTGACACTGAAAATTGGCTCCTGATCTCGATGGTTGAAATGTAGGGTTGGAGGAAATGAGGGCGATTGAAGTGGATTTAAACCCACGATAGCCCTATGAACGGTTGCTGAAGGAACGTAATCCCGTCCACAGCCCCCAGAGAGTAACTCCCAGTAGTACAGGGTAGAGCACAATCAAATCAACTCGGATATTCGCCTCCTGCACCAAAACCGACCATTCCCACAGGGCAAAGGCAACCCACAATCCGGTGGCCCACAATAAGGGCCACGGCCAGGAGTGCCGCCGGATTTTCAACGTCACGCACAGAACCAACAATAGTGTCGCGACGATGGCTATGCGATCGGGGTGCCCCACAAATGGCAAAATTGGGGCAAATAATATTTGAGTTAAATCCATTCCTTTACGGTTGCCTATCCTTGAGTGGTAATTGGCAATTTGTCTGGTTTGAACTTGAGGTTATCCAGAATTGTTTTAGCGGCTGGGATATAAGCACCCGACATCTCAGCCGGATAGAGCAGCGTGACGCGCACCCCCTGCCCATTGTTTTCGCCAATCAAGATCTGCCCTGCCATCTCCTTATCGGTTGAAAAGGTGATGACTTTTTTGACCCAGGGATATTTCCACTCTTGAGGCGATGTAGACTTGCTTGCCACTGTCCAACCATTGCTTTGGATCAAGTCGTTTAGACCAATTTCAGCCTGGGCAGCCGTTTTGGCTCCTGCTGGCAAAAAGATGTGAACCTCTGCGTCATCCAGGGCATTTTTCTGGGGAGTGAATTTGAAGAAATACCCACACCCTTCGCCACTGCAATTAGCATCAACGGTCATATTGCTGGGATATTTCGTGGCGATCGCCATCGTCGGATCGTCATAGGTCTTCAAGTTAGCCGGAGTGGTCGCTTTAGAAAGAGTCTGGGGCTGAGTCCCTTCTGGAAACAGAACCGTTCCCTGGATGGGCGCATTAGCCGGCAGGGCAGGCTGATCGGAAGGGTTGAGGGGATATTTCTTGCCATCAAACTTGAGGGCAACGGTTTTAGCAGGCATGCCACCGCCGCTGACTTTAATAATCAAATCCCGCCAGCCGTTGGTTTTGCTGTCACTCACGGTTACAGGCGGGCGCACTAAGGTAGACTCGGAAACCAGTCGAAAGGTTTTATCCTTTTGCCCTTCCAGTACCAGCATCGTACAGCCCCCGGTGCCACACCAATAGGAGGTACTGAGAATGACGATCGCATCCCGCGTGCCATCCCCATTCAGGTCAATGTAGTCGGCATAGAAGCGATCGCTGTCCTCTGGGGGAGCGCCTTGCTGTTTCGTGTAGCTGGCGATCGCCTGCTGTACGGCGGGTTGCAATTCAACTGCTGAGGGAGTTGCCGATGCGGGTGACGTGACTGGCGAGGGAGAACTGGTGGCAGATGGGGGCGTTGGCGTACATCCAGCGAACAAGAGCACCAAAGAACAACCAGAGAGCAGAAAATGACGATATAACATACGTTTCACCACAGGAATTTCAATTGGCTGAGCGTCCTTTCCCGACTTGGGAAAGGACGCTCAGCCAAGATACTCTCCCAAAGATCCTAAGTATTGGGAACAGCCTGGACATCCGTTGCCCTCTAATCCGCTTTGGCCACCAAACTCCAGATGAAAATGAATAGGATAGCTCCTAAAACTGCCACAATAATTCCGGGGATGCTCAAGGTCGCCCCAGTAATGGCAAAATTTCCGGTTTGAATCACATGTAGGAGAGTGCCACCGACAAACGCACCAACAATTCCCAACAGGGTAGTCATAAAAATGCCGCCACCTTGACGACCGGGAAGAATTGCTTTGGCGATCGCCCCTGCAATGAACCCTAAAACAATCCAGGCAATGATATTGACCATGATTAAACTCCCAGATGAATTCGTTAATTCAGGTTTTCTCCGTCGCGTTCAATCGCATCGATTAGGGATACTTCAAGCCGTCATCAGATTCGCTATGTCCTTGAGCTTTGCCAGAGCGTTCTGCTGTTTGAACGTGATCGGCAATCGGTAACTTGTTCATTTTGGCAGCAAGTAGGGCAAAGTTTTGGGCAACTTCGTAGGAGTGGCAGGTACAAATCACACGAACGCAAGGATTCTCATAGCATCCGGATCGAATTTCTATTGCGCTTTCTGTTTCATAAACGGTGAAGAGCAAATTTGCTGAACTCATTAACGATAGTGAATGCAGAACACTTATTTCCATCTACAAATAAACTCCTAACTCATCTAGATAGTGATGTTGATCAGCATTCATCTCGTACTCTCAGTTGTTCAATTTCGTCAATTAATCCAGCTTTTCTTTGACACTATCGATCGCATCGGTGGCAGCATTCTTTAACCCATCGAGCACATTAGCTGCTTTATCTTTGAGATCCGCCGCCGCATTCATGGCACTCGCCTGTACCTGCTTGGCTTCTCCTTCCGCCTTCATCTGGGTATCCCCAGTCCATTCCCCTGCAGCTGCCTGCAATTTGCCTTCTGCATCTTTAGCCGCCGCTTTGATCTTGTCTTCCATGCTCATAATCAGTTCCTCTTGAGATAAGGTTGAGAGTCAATTCAAGGACACGAACCAGCAAAATTTAATCCAGTCCTTTCTGGATCATCGATTTGGTTTTTGGCTTTAGTTCCGAAAGTTTTCGACTTCCCGACGGGCAGCGGCTTTATTCGAGATATAGAAATACGTCTTATCCTCGAACCTGAAGTTGGTCTCACCCTCAGAAGTGGAGTAGCGAGCGGTCTTGGGAACCATGCCTTCAAAATTCAGTTCAACCACATTGCCCGACTTCCACACCAGTCCCAGAGTCTGGTCGGGGAAGTAGAGAACGGTCTTGGTTTTCCGACTGCCGCTGTAGAAATCCTCAACCTTGCAGCGATAGCGGTAGTTCTTGCCATTAACCATCACACCGCAAACCGTTTCAAACGCATCCTTGCGCTCCTGACTGGCCTGCCCGCTAGCCCCTTGATCAAAGGTGACGAAGATGGACTCTTTCGAGAGGCGATAAATTTGCTGATCACTCGCGCCTGTTTCTCGATGCGCTGGGCGGCCATTCTGATCGCGAAATTTATTGGGTTGACCAGTGGGACTCAGCTCATAGCGTTTGCCATTCTGCAATTGAATGCCAACATAACCCTGGCGTTGGGAAAAGGTGCAGGGGCCAGACCAGGAAGCCCGATCCTCACCTTTGGGATACACAATACAACTGGCGTTGGTTGTATCAGCATTCGCGTTCAAGGTAATCCCTAGAGGGGCGACCATCAGAGTTGCGCTTAACAGAACCGTTGAAAGTTTCATCATCAGACCAATATTGAGCCGGTGAGCAATGAGAGGGAAACCTTGAATCGATGCAACCGTTGATTACTGGCAGGTCGTTTGGTTGGTCACGTTGGCATAGATGATTTTGTCGTAACGACCCTCTTTCGTGATAATCGTGACACAAAGACCACTGCCAGGTTGCCGCCAGTAGCTAAAAACCCTGCCCTCAAAGTCAGGTTCACCTCCTCGGACAAACTGGTAGCCTCGTTGTTTGATCGTGTTTTCTGCCTGTCCAGCCCTGGCACCCACCAGATCGCTTAAGTCTGGAACCGGTGTACCGACCAGGGCAATGTTGGTCTGGGGGGCCGGGGTGATGGGGCCACGAGGGACTGTGGTGGTGACAGAAGTCGTGGTCGAAGATCCCCCCCCTGTGAGCAAATTACCGATCGCCGCTCC
>JBBIQC010000138.1:0-9381 GCA_037442585.1 Oscillatoriales cyanobacterium bin_317 | reverse complement strand
CGCTGATCAGGATTTTGGTGTGCGCCCTCTGCTTCAAGCATTACTGAGAGAATCTCCGGAACCGGAAGTGACAGCAGAGCATCGGGGGCTTGACTCTAGTAACACCACTCCCCTGGCCCAGGTACTGAAGACATACTACACACCTCAGGGCGGCAAGTTATCCCTGGTGAGAGTGTGGCAGGGTAGCTTAACGGATGGCATGGTGTTGAATGGGGTTCGCGTCGGCGGCATTTACCGCATGATGGGTCAACAGCAGCAAAGTTTGACTTCGGCCAGTGCGGGCGAGATTGTGGCTCTGGGTCGGATGGAAGGCATCAAGACGGGAGATATTCTGACTTCAGGGGATACCTCTGCGGGTGCTAAGTTGCCCACTATTGAGAAACTAAATCCTGTATTTGCTCTCGCGATCGCGGCGGAAAAGCGCAGTGATGAAGTGAAACTGACAGGGGCATTGACCAAGTTATTAGAGGAAGATCCCTCTTTAGCCTGGGAGCAGCATGGGGATACCCATGAAATCATTCTGTGGGGTCAGGGTGATATTCATCTGCAGGTGGCCATGGATCGGTTGAATCGCAAATATAATCTGCCGATGAGCGCCCATCCACCGCAAGTTCCCTACAAGGAAACGATTCGCAAGACGGCTACTTCGGTTCATGGTCGCTATAAACGGCAAACCGGAGGGCACGGTCAGTTTGGCGATGTCTATTTAGATATCAAGCCACTGTCGCGTGGGGAAGGGTTCAACTTTGATGAAAAGATCGTCGGTGGTGTGGTGCCACGTCAATATATCCCTGCAGTGGAAAACGGGGTGCGGGAGTATCTGACTCACGGGCCTTTAGGATTCCCGGTTGTAGATGTAGCCGTTACGCTGACCAACGGTTCTTATCACACGGTTGATAGCTCTGAACAGGCGTTTAAGCAAGCGGCCCGGATCGCGATGCAGGAAGGTTTGCTGAAGTGTGAACCAACGCTGCTAGAACCCATTTTGAATGTCACAATCTCGGTGCCGACGGACTTTACCTCTAAGGTGCTACGGCTGGTTAGCGGACGGCGAGGGCAAATTCTGGGGTACGATGGGAAAGCCGATTGGACTGGATGGGATGAGGTTGTAGCTTACATTCCCCAGGCCGAAATGCATGACCTGATTGTAGAGTTGCGATCGCTGACAATGGGTGTAGGCTTCTTTAAGTGGGAATATGACCACTTGCAAGAGGTGCCTGAGAAGTTAGCCGAACGGGTCTTGACGACCACTGGCCACAATCAGAAGTAAACCCTTCGCATCAGCACCAGACCTTTAGCAAGCTCTGTTTGTCTGGTGCTTTCTACTCAAAGAATCCTCCCTCTTCACTTGGAAAAGGGAGGATCGCTATACAACTCCTTCAGGATTCGTTGGCATCAAACTTGCGCTGTTTGCTTGCTACGGCGACGACGGGCTGCTGCCAAACCAGCACCTGCCAGAGCCAGACCTGCCATAGTAGTAGGCTCTGGAACCGCTTCAGCCGAACCCATTACCTTGAAGTCGGGGCCATTGTGGGAGGCATCTGCACTGACTTGAATGCCAAAGATTGGCCCTGTCAGTCCTAAATCTCCGACACTAATCCCACGAGAACCAACTTGTTGTGCTCCTGAGATTTCGGTTGTATCAATAGCGAATTTTGCATCTTGCCAGGTATTGCGATCGATGCGAAGCAGGCTGCCAATCAGATTACCCGCCTGATCTAGCGCTTGGATGGTCAGATCGCTATTCATACCCCGTTCCCAGAAGAACAGGCTAGATACGGCCTGCCCAAACGACAGGTTGATCTTAAAAGAGCCAGTGTCTTCCCCATCAATAATATTATTCAGGTTCAAGTTACCCAGACTGGCCGCAACTGAGCTATTGGTAGCTGCTTCTTGCTGAATACCAGAAGCATTGTCTCCCCGATCAGAACTGGCTGCTCCTGTATTGCCACCTGTCCAGGTGTCGTTAGAAATAATATTGGCAGACTGGACTAAAGCAAAGTTACTAATCGTTCTGCCGTTACTAAGCGTCACTGAGTTGAGAAAAATGTCACGAGTTGGGTCTAAATTGCCTTGGGAGTCGATCGTCCCTGAAAAGTTGGTTGAGAAGGAAAAAGCTTGAGCTGGAGAACCAGACACCATCATTCCAGTGGCTAGCAAGCTAATTGTAGCGACGATATATTTCACATTCATAGTCAGGTGTCCTCTAAACAAGCTTTGGAAGATTACCTTTCCACTATGGTCTATACATTTACTTTTGCAGCAGAAAGAGGCTCTTTTTTATAGAAGCTTTTACTTTCTAATTAACAGGTTTAACGTTTTCCAAAAAAACTTGAAAACCCAAGTAATTCCACTTAGAAAAATTGGATTTTACGCCCGTCTTTTCAGTACATTCTTCACTTAAACCAAGTCCAGCTAGAGAACTGGAGTTTTCCTATCAGAGAAACTACGGTTCTGGACTTGGACAAGGTTTATATTCAACTTCTCAATATAAAAATCCCTGGTGTTTGATGCCAAGGTGGTATTTTCACGAATAATTTCAACCTGAGTACCATAGTTACCTCTTTAAACTCAGTAGTCTTATGGATCAGTGCGACTTTTCGTCTCAAAAATTGCCTTACTGAAAAGGTGCGATCGCCAACATATATTGAGGTACAGTGAGTCGCCTGCTTGCAATCGTTTGGGACATCCACACGATCCATTCGTAATTCCCGAAAATCTGGGGTAGGAGCTGTAATCCCGACTGAACAGTGGTTTTGCTAGAATTAAGATAATTGAAAATGCTGATTTTAGGCAGAAAACCAGGAATTTCTATGAAACTTATTGACTATCCAGCAGAAATTGCAGAGAAGCAACGACAGCTTCTGAGAATAGAACAGCATATCCGCCGTTTACAGGAAATTTTAAATGGGTTAACGGCTGAAATTGACACCGCGATCGCGTTTGATAGCGCTCTTAAAAACGATGCCCAACGGAAAGCTAAACGGCTCGAATTAATGAGTACAACAGAGTATCGCAAAGCGGTCGCTAATTTGCTGATGGCTCAAGATGAACGATCTGAAATTGAAATTGACACCAACCTACTGCGGAACCAATTCTCGGTCTTAAAATTACAACTACGAGAGGCGATCGCAGCCCGTGAATTGCAAATGCTAGACGCAGCTTGAAACTGTCATGAGTAGGTTAATATCCCAGTTCTTTTCTGGCTTTTTCCCTCATAGCCCGAGCATCTTTGGCGCTGGGTTGAATTTCTAACGCTTTATCCAACGAGGCGATCGCCTGATCATATCGTCCCAGGTTCCATAAAGCAGATCCCCGAATACTCCAAGCTTCTGCCAGATTACGGTTAAGGGCGATCGCTTCATCCAGCACATTGATCGCTTCCTCAGATCGGCCTACCTCTTGTAGCACACTGCCCCGGTCAACCCAGGCACCAGCGAGAGTAGGCTTAACAAAGGTTGCCTCCTCAAACAGATGGAGTGCTTGCAGAACCCGATCTTGCTGTCGGTATGCTTTCCCTTTACTCCATAGAGCCTCAGCATAATCTGGGTTGAGATTGAGAGCATCATTGCAAGCGACGATCGCTGAATCCGGTTGCTTCAATCCATTCAAACTTTCACAGCGCCCCCAGTAAGCCTCTGCCTTAGTGGGGTTTAACTCAATTGCCTGATTGAAAGCCGCCAGTGCCTCAGAGTATTGTCGCTGTTTCAATAACCGATTGGCTCGGCTGAGTGGAGTCTCTCTTAGTAGCAGGGAGGATGGAGAAGGAACCGTTGCAGGAGGAACAGCTTTCACAGGAGGGGAGCCTTTCACTGCCGAATTGAGAGAGGGAACTGTTTCAGCCGTTGGTTTTAGACCAGGGTTTAGCTTGATAGACAGAAAGGCCATGCCAGCGATCGCTAACACAGCCACGGGAACGCTCCACCGTTTCAGCCATTTCTCCTGCCAGCCAGACTGCAACCTCTGTTTCCAGGATGGGTTCGCTGATGGCACAGTTCGGAAGGGGCCGCCCTCGCTTCTATTTGGAGCAGCATCCCCAAATGTCAGGGTTTCTTCCTGATGAAGTGTTGGTTTCGGTTGATCAGAACCATTGTCATTGATAATGTCTGATTCTTTCTGGGTTAAATCTGTCTCAAACAGATCGGATTTGAAGTGAATTGTTGCATCCGATTCTTCACTTTCCCAAAAGGGCAAATCGGTGTCTGTATCCGCAAAGCTAAACAGTTTGGTGGGTAGGTTTTTTAATGCCTCCAGGGTTTCCATTGCAGTGGGATAGCGATCGCGGAAATCGTAGTACACCATGCGATCGATGACATCCGCTAATTCTGGACTAACTCCAGGAACATGGCTCCGCCACTCTAACTCCCCAGTTTCCGCCACCTCACCCAGCAACTTAGGAGCTATCCCAGTTAAGGCTTGGATTCCCACAATTCCAACGGCATAAACATCGCTGCAGAAACGGGGTTTCCCAGCCAATTGTTCATTCGGGATGTAGCCATGAGTACCAACGACGATCGTAGACTCGGCCACATCCGAATCCAGATCAGCCAGTTGTACACTGACCTGTTTCACCGCACCAAAATCAATCAGTACCAACTTGCCATCTTGATGGCGACGAATCAAGTTCGAGGGTTTGACATCCCGATGAATCACGTTTTGCTGATGCACAAACGTCAGAATTTCCAGAATATCTCGTAGCAGAATAATTACTCGCTCTTCCGGCCATGGCTTTCCTTTCGCAATCTGGCGAGTCAGCGATTGCCCTTCAATAAACTCCTGCACCAGATAAAATTCCTGATTTTCCTCAAAGTGGGCATATAGAGAAGGAATCTGGTCATGGCGGCCAAGTTGATATAGAACTCTGGCTTCAGTGTCAAACAGTCGTCGTGCAGTTTTTAGATGCTTAACATCATGAGTTTTAACCAGCAACCGTTTTACAACACAGCGAGGACAACCCGGAAGGTGCAAATCCTGGGCTAAGAAGGATTGGCCAAACCCACCAACCCCGAGTTGGGCAATGAGCTTGTACCGTTTACCGATGATCGGAGTCGATTTTTCCTCGTTAGTCAGGGAACGCATCGTTCAGGATACTCATTTCTGATCTCTCAGCATAAAGCTTTAAAACCTGTAATGAAAAGTTTTTAAATTCTTGTCCCAATCCGGAATTGCCGTTTCTTGTATAGGAAATTCCAGTTCTC
Organism: Oscillatoriales cyanobacterium bin_317; assembly: GCA_037442585.1. Classification (GTDB taxonomy): domain Bacteria; phylum Cyanobacteriota; class Cyanobacteriia; order Leptolyngbyales; family Leptolyngbyaceae; genus Leptodesmis. The sequence goes on along the minus strand of JBBIQC010000138.1, from coordinate 4,183 downwards.
TAACTCGATTTGGTTGATGTTACAGGAGTTGGCGCAAGAGGTATGGTAATCAGGGGGTCGGGAACTGGGAAAGACCGCTTTTCTAGCAGAGTAAACTGCCGGAAGGCCGCATTATAGGCAAACACGGTGCCTGTTTCGATTTCATACATCCAGGCATGGAGATTAAGCTGTCCACTGTGTAATCGGGAACGAATGGCGGGGTACGTTTCCAGGTTCTCAATCTGAGTCAACACATTTTGCTCGATCGCAATTTTTAACATTTGCTCCGGTTCACACTCTGAATAATTATCCAGCACCACCCGCCGGGTAGCCTCCCCATGCCGTTTTAACCAGTCATACACCAGCGGCATCTGTTCAGACAAAGTCCCAATTTGTAACAAACCCTTCATAGCCCCACAGTGGGAATGGCCGCAGACAATAATGTCCTTAATGCCCAAGGCCTGTACCGCATACTCAATACCTGCGGCTTCAGCCCCACTGGCAGCCCCAAAGGATGGAATGATGTTGCCCACATTGCGCATGACAAAGAGTTCACCGGGTTGGGCCTGGGTAATCAAGCAGGGATCAATTCGAGAGTCAGAGCAAGTAATGAATAGAACCTCTGGAGATTGACCGTTGGACAGTCGCTCGAACAGATCCCGATGATCGTTGAAATAGTTGTTGTGGAACGAATTTAGTCCTTGAATCAGGCCAGTCAGTGACATAAGTTACTTCTAGAATTGGTGAGCAACTAACACAGGTCAAAGTCCTTATGCTAGTCAGGACAACCTTGAATATTTGCGCCTTATCTTTCCCGTTCTACAGCAGCAATGTTTCATTTTCCGTATCTTTATAAAGAAAAGTAAATACCACAGATAGATTCTTTAAACTATAGCGCTCTATCTTGCGTTCTCCCTCTCAGGACAGGTAGCGATCGCTGCCAGCAATGTGTATACTCAAAAACATATAGGTAAAGCACGTAGACCTGGTGAACAAGGAGCACCAGGGTCATAAAAAAATCTGCTTTCAAAAGCGCAAGCCCCAAATCTTCGGATTTGGGGCTTTAGGGTTAAATGGGGTCGATTAGCGGTGATCAAATGAGCCTGTACTCAGGTGTAATTCCTTACCGGATTCAAGCTAAAGAGGTGGAAATCTCCCGGTTAAATCATCTGCAGAATAGTCGTAGGTTTTCGGCATAACGTCTCTACTCCTTCAACACCAAATGATTATCAGCATCCTGGGTAATCTTGCCCTGTTCTTGCAACTTACCCAGTAAGCGCGTCACCGTTACCCGCGTGGTGCAACAGGCACTGGCAAAATCTTGATGGGTCAAACGGGCACGCAAGCGAGTTCCCTGTTCCACAGGTTGCCCGATCGCTTGCTTCAGCAACATCAATAAACCATTCAATCTTTCTTCCACCCGAATCTGTCCGTAAATCGCCAACAAACTCTCCGTCTGTTGCAACCGTTGCTTCAGCGAAGACAGAATCGCTTGAGCCAGCTTTGGGGATTGGGCAATTTCAGAAATGGGAATCAATGCCAGTTTGACATCCGACAGCGCGATCGCTTGATAGGTATGCAACGCCGTTAAGCTTGGCCCAAACACCATCGAATCGCCCACCAGTCCCACCAGCATTTCCTCCCCTCGCTCAGAAATTGTGGTTAACTTGACCACACCTTCCACGACCATCCAGATAGATTGCGGCTCAAACTCAATCATGTCCCCTTTGCTGTACTGAAACAGCGATCGATCCAATCGGGGATCATACTCTGGAGCATCTAAAGCGGCTTCTGCCCGCTTGCGTTCCGTGATATCTCGAATCAGCCATTGTAAATAGGCAATTTCTCCCTCTGGGGTGCGAATCACTTGAATGGTTAAAGCGGCATTGAAAAACGTCGTTGGCCGTCGATAAAGCCGCACCGAAACCTCCACCCGTTCCAGTTGTCCAATCTGAGCCAGCTTAGCTTGAAACAGCGGTAAATCTTCTGAAACAACCAGGCTGGCCAGAGATTTACCCATGATGGCCTGCGGTTGGGCATTGAGCAGTTGCATCCCGGCACCGTTCAATCCCTCGATCGTGCCGACTGCATTCGTAATCACACAGGTATCTGGTATAAATTCAAACAGGCTTTGGTAACGTTGCCGTTCTGCCTGCAGTTCGTTTTGCAATTGAGTGATTTGTTGCTGTTGTTGATCCAATTCATCAATAGCAATTTGAAGTGCTTCAGACACAATGCCAAGTTCTTTCAGAGCACTGGGTAGTAACTCTGGCGAAGGTGAAGGTGCAGCGTTAGCAATTCGGTAAAGCTGAGATAGGCGTTCACAAGCTGATTTGGCTCGTCGGCTTAATGAACCGATATTATTCATAATTTGATTTCCTGGGGCAGGTAGTCGGGCTAAAGAAAAGAGAAAAATTATTCCTTACCGATAAGCAATCCGTACTTAAACCAAGTCCAGCTAGAGAACAGGAGTTTTCCTATCAGAGAAACTATGGTTCTGGACTTGGACAAGGTTTAATAAGTACCTGCTTACTAAGGGACTTGCGCGAAAATAAAATCCCTACGAGACGTTAGGGCTAGCGCCTCACACATCCTACAGCCGGTAGATTATTTAGCGGCAAATCTCTAAGCAGTTTCAAGTTCCGATGTCCTTCATCAAAGCTCAATGCTTGTAAAACAATAGGTTCAGGGACTTTCCGTTTAAACCCCCTATGGACATAGAAAGAGAAAAAAGCAGCCCAGCGATCGGCCTTACTCCTAGTGTTAAGCCACAGTGTTATCTAGATTACATCCGACCTTTAAAAAACTTTATCTGTGCGGTAGAAGTGGAAATCAAGCAGATTGAATAGGCTATCACATATCAGGTTAAATGTAGTCACAGTCCTCCTAATTTAATACAAATTCAGGGCATTCAAGAGAGGAGCCATGCAATTTCAAATAGAGTGTAATAAATCAAAAAAAAACCAAACCTGTTGGTTTTGTAATTCCTTGTTTGAGTCTAAAGAAGCCAGGGTGATTATTTATGACGATTGGGGCATCGATCGCGGTGAAGTTTGCCCTCAATGTCTACAAATGGGTTCTATCTGGTTGAATCAAAGATTTGAACAATTGCTTCAGCCTCAAAAACCATCTTTAACTCCTTTGAAGCGGAATTTATTGAAGGAACTGTCAGCCTAATCAAAACATAATCATCGAATATAAACCTTTTCCAAGTCCAGAACTGTAGTTTCTCTGATAGGAAAACTCCAGTTTTCTAGCTGGACCTGGTTTAGAATGTTTGTTTGCTTTAGCTCCACTATCAACGTGGCCTAAATTTCTTCTCTGGCTAAAACTCTTAATCTAATTGCGTAGCGCCGGATCATGGATTGCTACGCTTTTTTCTGCTCACTTTTTATCATTCTCTCTCTTTATCCATAGCTGGGAAGGAGCAATCACTGAAATGGATCAAGTTTCCCTTGACCTTTAAAGGAGGAGTCTGGTTACTGGGAGCGATCGTCTGGTTTAGTGGCATTACGGTTTGCCATTGGCCACCCTAAACGAGTAGGTTGCTCATAAATGCGTTTCAAGGTGTTGATATCTCTAGCAGAAACCTGTGCAGGATTGCGAACCTCCCCAAATGCCCAAAGCATGGCCCAATTCATGACGGGCAGCTGCTTGCAAATGATCAAAGGACTGATCAGGACGAATGTAAATAGTCATCCGATGAGCCAGCAGAGAATCTGGCTCTGCCGATACTGTATCTGTCTTCCGGATATACAGTTCAAATTGAGTTTCAGCAGAACGGGCACGCAGGGTTGGTAAGGCTGGTTTACCTCTAGGTTTAGAATTGGAACTGGTTTCGGGTGAGTTGCGATCGCCCCCGTAGTCCACCCGCAGCGGGGGTGTGGTACGCCAGATCGTGATATCTGCCCCTGTCGCCTGCTCAATCGGTTGCAACGGCAGATAAGGAGTCCAGTCCTGAATCGCTGTTTGCACGGCTTTTACCCAGGTTTGTGCGCGTTTGGCAGTGAATGGACTGGCATTGTCTGCATCCGTGGGCGGTTGAACGTACACTGTGATGGGAAATTGTGTCCAGAGCAGATAGCCAACGATCGAGGGTTGTACCTGATCGAAGTAATCACCCGACTGGTTGTTACCCCGCCAGGTGAGGAGGTCGGCAGGAAGAGGATGGGGCTGGGGAGAGGGAAAGGAGGAGGGGACGGTG
>JBBIQC010000137.1:0-9410 GCA_037442585.1 Oscillatoriales cyanobacterium bin_317 | reverse complement strand
AAGTAGTTTTAGATCAATGTCTATCTGGCCGCGCATTTCCTCTAACCGCTTCAGTGCGATCGTGGCTTGAATATAGTCCTCATCGGACTCCATCAACTCGTTCCGCTTCGCCTTCCGTTGGGCATCGTTTTTGAGTTCCGGGTTGAAGGCAATGGCGCGATCGATGGCGTTCAGGAAAAAAGCCACCTGTTCCCGTTGAGCCGTGAGCCGTTGGTCAAGCTGTAACAGTTGGCGTTGCAGATCGGCGATCGCCTGGGGGTATTCGTTGAGTTGCATAATTTGGTTCCTTGTTGATTAACAGGAGTACAAAGGTTTTTCGCAGTGGTGGCACTCGCTATCGTCGATCGCTATATCTGTCTCGCCGCAATGGGGGCAATAGCGATCGTTGATAGGCGCTTTTGGTTCCTGGGTTTCGTCGTTCTCCTCATCCATTGCAATCAGCCTGTCGCTGGCAGCTTCAAGATGGAGGAGGGCGTTATCAAGCTCGTCCATTAACTCGTCATCGTTTGCCTGGTCGCGCAGGCGTTCGACTAACTGGGTTACTACTTCTAATCGGGTTTTCATCGTGTTCAGTTCTGCGGTAGAGTGCGGGGCACGACTCCCGCAATCGTGCATAGGTGCTTACTGACAACTCGCCAACTTGCGAAGCTGCCCTAATGGGGTCGGATGGAAATGCAAATCTCGCTCTATGCCTAAACCATTTACCTGGATGCTCTGCATTTCGCTCAGACTGAAGTAGCCGAGTTCCTCTGCAAAACCCTGGACTAAGCCAAAAAACAGATCGTCGCCGTCGAATTCGGTTGCGTACCAAGTCCAGTTAGACAGAGGGTGGAAGAATTTGACATGGGCGATCGCCTCATCACCTTTGCCGTCCTGGGAATACAAGGGAGGAAGTTTCGCTTTGATTTCAGTGGGTAGAAGTTTCATGTTTCTGTTCTGGGGTAAGTGTGGGGCGCGACTCCCACCACTCGCGCATGGTTTAACCAATTCGCCATTCATGAGGCTGGGACTGTTTGTTGGGGTCGTACTTGACCCTGGAACGCTTCGGAGGCGGCGGGATGTAGTTCACCGCTTCCCGCACCAGTCGGTTTTCTTCCGGGCCTTGAGAAACCGTGGTGATTGCCACTTCTCGAATGAGCTGGCTCATAGCTGGAAACACCGACAGATGGGACAAAAGCGCTTGGCGTTCTTCTGGCGTTTAAGTTGGCGTTCTCGTAGTCGGCCCCCTTCCCAAGTGCGGGCTAACTCGATGTCACATCCTCGCTCAATGGCAACCTGAGTAAACCTGGCTCCTCTACCGGAGCGGTGCATGGCTAAACGCTGGTACAGGGCGCTATCTCTGCAAGAGCCAAGGTAATGACGGTTTCCCGTGGGCTGTAATGGCGGGTCTAAGTGAAGCAAATAGACTGTCATGGCGTTATCCTGGAATTGACTTAAAAAATTGGGTGCCCCCACTGGCCGCAAACCAGCAGGGGCATTTTTGTTAGAAGTTGGCAGCAAACGGCACCGAGAAATCTTGCTGTTCCTGAGTAACTTCGGCTTCTCGCTCCAACACTTCCGGTTCTTCTAGAGGCCGAAATTCCAGCACTTCAATCGCGATCGTCAGCTTTGCCAGGTAATGACCGGGCTGCTTTAACTGTTCTTGCAATAGCTGCTTGAGATCTATATCACTGCAGGAAAATAGACCCCGAACCGCACAACGATTCCACTCATATTGAGCAGTGGGATCGAGTTCGATAATGACGTGCTTAGACATGGTGAAAACTCCTTAAAAAATTGGTCTGGCTTCTGATCGCCTGTGCTAATTATCCCACAATTTAGGGCTATCTGTGTTACAATTAACACAGATTTAAGGGAACTTTACAAATGCTGACTTTTGCTTTTACTGGCCCAAGGAACCTTACACTCCAACAGGCAGACTCGGCTTTCAGCGTTATTTATTCATTACCTCGCTGCTGTTGGTTGATTGGCTGCGCGAATGGAGTGGATGCGATCGTCCGTGAACTTGCGTCTGAATCTTTCGTGCTTTTTAAGACACAAGGGAGTCAACCTTATCATTATCAGGAACGCAGCAAACGCATGATCGATGCCCTCGCTGCAGCCAGGGGAACCCTTCACGCCTTCCCGAACAAACCCTGCCCAAAGGAACTAACCCTGAATAGCTGGGCTGGCTCTGGCACCTGGGGAACGGTCTTGTATGCCCATAGCCTGAGTTGCCCGGTGGAACTTCACCCACTAGCGGAGATAGAAATCCCAAACTGGCTACAGCAAAAACAATTAAGCCTTTTTTAGGGCTTGACAGCCCGCCCCTGCGGGGCCATCATCGCCCTGTCCAGAGTTTTCCGGTTCGTGGTTCGGATTCCTCTTCCTTCCTTGCTTTGTGCGATGAACGAAGCCACATGATTGCAGGAGAACAGATACCCCTGTGAGCGACTGTTCCCTTCCGAAAATGCGAAGCGTTCTGAGTGAGGGGAACGAGGCGCGAACGAGCAAACTCTTACCGCGATCGCTACTACTGAATGGTTTCCGTTAATTGAGGCCGTTACATCTGAAGAGTTTTCCAGGAAACGAAACAGGTTCTCATTGGATCGATCGCTGTCGTCCCGAAGTTTCCCATCCTCTCGCTGCACGGTGCGACTCTGTTTGCACGGTGCCTGAGAAAGACCCCGGTGGTACACGGGGGACAAACTGAGGTGCTGTTAAGCGTGAAGAGTTGAGAGTTAGGAGTGAAGAGTTCTCACTACAAGGCGTTTCCAGCAGCCCGAAGTTTCCCGGCCTGGTGGTTGAGTTTCAGAGCGATCGTGTCGCTGCCATTGAACAGTTTTCCTGTAGATTCGAGTGCAAGGGGCTGTGGGCGACTGAAACGAAGCCAGGGTAGCCGGAGCCGAAGCATCGGACGGGCACCCCAGACAACCCCAACACCTCACCGGCCAAACCGATGCGGAGGCGAAGGCGGCAAACGGAGCTACACAAGAACAGTTTGACGGGCATTCAGTTCGTTACCCTGGAAGTAGATTTACCTGCGCTCCCATTCGATCTATGAAACTGCAGATCTTCGTTGTCCTGGGTGTGGTTGCGGCTCTGCTAGAGGTCGTCCCTAGTAGAGCTGTGGCACAGCAAGCTCCTACGCCCGCTGGTGAAAAATTCTTGAGCTGCTTGTCTCGTTATCCTCAAACTTCGGCTCAAGGAAAACAAGCCATCACTCGCTACGAATTTGCTGCCCAGTTAGATGCTTGCTTGAATGAAGTGACTCAACCCTTGCAACAGGGAAACTTCGGCAGGAAAACGGAACTGGATGAACTGACGCAACGCCAGCAGGAATTGAATCAGGAACTCCGGAAACTGCGCGATCGTGTGGATAGTCTGTGATGGGGATAGGAGGGGTCGCCGTTCTGCTTGAAACGGGCTGTTTTAGCTGAACATGAAAAAAGCGGCCTCCTGGAATCAGAGAAGCCGCTCGTTGAATTGATTATTTCAGGATTCCGCTAGTTTTTTGCGCTTCAAGTAGGCCAGGAGAGCGCCATTAGAAACCCCTGCCTTCCTGCAAATTTCTTTGAAGATGGTCGTTTCATTGCTCTTTAAAACCTCTTCAATCTTCTGAAAAGCAGTTTGCATACTACCTCCCTGGTGCCGACTTGGCGGGACTTTCAGATCCTAATGGATCAGTGTCCAGAATGGTAGTGTTATAGCGCGTGACTTTGCCGTTACCGCAAGGGTCGCTAGCTCCATCATCCCGGCTATCTGGTTTTGGCATAAAAAAAGCGACCCGTGACAGGTATCGCCTTTGGTGCGATCGCTTCTCTCAGCCAGCAATCGCGATTGAATTACGCTGCCATCTGCCGGGTGAGGCCACAAGTGAAATGGATTGCATCGGGATTGATGGCATCTGCTAAAACCTGCTGTTCCCGCTCGTATAACTCATTCGGCGGTTCCTCCATCCGCAGGTTTTGCAGGTGGTCTAGCAGTAAGTGAACTTCGATTCCTTCACGGGTTTCCTTATAAGCTAGTTGTGGTGTGAACCCAAGTTCGGCCAGGAGACTGTAAAGACCGGGTACATCCTCAATTAGCCCTAGATTGATGGAAAACCAGATTTCCCCCCGTTGAGGCCGTAGAGGAATCTGGATAGCGGTCTTAGCGTCTGCGGTCGCCATATTTCGGTTCTCCTTCAGCAATCATGAAACAAGTGTACCTGCGTTTTCCAGCCTGGTTTGTCCAATTGTTAGCCCGTTGAACATGGCTGTATCGATTTCCCCACCGCTGAGCCATGTTTTGACACTTCCGTTGAGCGTCATAATCATCCGTTGCCCAAATATAATCTGACACGATTTCTTGATGAGCATCAGGGTCATCAATCATGCGTTGTTCCTGAGTCCGCTGCTGGAAAGAGGAACATCCTCCCCAAGTGCAAATCAGTTTTGCGCCATTGCGGTAGAGAATCCATGTGCCTGCTCCAGCTACTACCACGGCACAAACAGCCGGATTGGCATAACAAGCCGCTACTGCTGCTGGAATAGCCTGGGTCTGAGCCTGGGCTGCAGGATGAATGGGAACCGCGATCGCGGTAGTCAACCCAAGAGCGATCGCTTGAGTCAATCGATCTGACATAATTCATGTACCTCATTGTTCTGGGGTAATCGGGCTGTGTTTCTTGGTCGGAGTGCAGCCCGATTTACAGTACGTACCAGTTGGCTGTTTTGCCGTCGCTGCCGTAGCGCACGATCAGCCGTCGTCCAGCATTCAGGGGAATTCCCCGGTAGTAGTCCACCGTTCCCTGAATCGTGTAGCTTTCGTAGTCCCGATCAACGTAGTTGGGAGAACTTCTCAGCAGTCGTCGAACATCCCGGCTGGTCTGTCCCTGGCGGCTGTAATAGTTGAGTTCCCGCAGTCGCGAATGGGATATGCCTGCATTAGTGGCGTATCGGGTCATTGCTGGCGCGGCATCGCTCCATAGTGCGATCGTGCAGGTCGCCAGCAGAGTCAGAATGAGTTTCATCGTGATTTCCTCGTGAGTGAAAATATTTACAGTGACCTATCCCGGCACTCGTCGGAATGAGACATCGATCGCTTGATCCGTTGGCGTGCCCTGCAACTGCCGTTGTTTTAACCGCCTTGCCAGTTTGCTCATCCGGCGTTGATCCGTTTGCTCGATGAAGGTGGCCAGCTTTTCGATCTGCTCGTCCTCCCTGGCCTCAAACACCTGTTGGGCGTTGTACAGTTGTTCGTCCTGGGTCTGAGCAATAGAGGCCAGTTCACTCAAGGTGTCGAGTTCGTCCTCTGCCTCGTCAAGCTGTAGCTGGGAATTCTGGAATTTCCGAAATTGTGAAAATTCCTGAAAATGTCCCTCCTGCCGCAGGTGGCGAATTTTGCGAATGAATTCATTGGCCTTGAGTCTGCGGGCCTCCTGGGTTTCCGCAAAATAAAGCGTCGCCTTTTTAGAAATATGCTTGGCGCACAGTTCAATCAGTTGCACTCCCCAATCTGGATAGGGTCCGGATTTGGGTAAGGCGATGTCGAAGGCGAGGTAAATGATATCCGTCCACTTAGCGATCGTCTTGGGATCGACCTCCCAGACGTTTGCTAGGTGGTCGATCAGAATCAGTTCCTCGCTGGGTGGGGCTTTTGCTCGTTGTAAGTTGGGCATGGTTCCTCCTTGCAAATCAGTAAAAAGTGCATTGTGGTGAGCCGTCGCTGGAGCCATTGCAACTGCAACTCTGCATCACTTCGTAGGGTGTGCTTACTGATGATGTAGGGCTGCACATTGCAGGCTGAGGCCACGACCCCTTGCGGGTATCTGCGAAGCAGCGCACCCAGGGTTTGTCCATAGAAACCTCCATCTGGAAGTTCTAGAAATTCCAGAACTTCTAGAAGTTCTACAATTTCCTTTAATAGTAATGCACTATAAGGCATAGTCAATGACGGTAATGCACTTTATTGTGAAATGCCTTGAAACAAGTTGTTAAGGAGTAGGATCAATGGCGATGTTGGGCGATAACGGAACGGTGGCAACCAAAAAACCCCAGGTCACGGTGTACGTCAATCCTGAAGTGAACGAAGCTTTAGATCGGGCCGCTGCAGATGATCAGCGATCGCGCTCTCAAATGGCCGCTGTCTTATTGGAGGAAGCGTTAAGAAGTCGAGGATATTTGCCGCCCAAGTCCCAGGACAAGACAACAGGACAGGACAGCTAAAACGCAAAAAGCCCGATCGCGGCGATCGGGCTAAAAACTCGTCAGGAGCATTCATGTGAATGCATCAATCTGAACATAGTGTTCCCTTTACCAAAAGGGAATTAACGCTGTGATATCGTGGTGTCCAGGGACTCCTACAGGACACAGGACAGATGGCTGTAGAACTGGATTCGCTGACAATTAAAGACCTGGAAGCCCGGTATGGGGTGGCACGCTCCAACATCTACAATCGGATCAATGGGCTGAAGGAGAAGGGCTACCGGATGGAGCCGGAGAAGCAGGGGGGGAAGTCTATCTTTAATGCGGATCAGGTAGCGGTAATGGATGCCCTGGACAGCCACATCAAAGCCGGGAATGAGATTGCCACCTTCCCCGGCAACCAGGGCACTCCTACCCTGTCCTATGTCTCACAGGACAAATCCCAACTATCCTACAGGACGCAAGACAGGCCAGATTTGATTAATCCTGCGGCTGTACGGTCTGATTCGGCTACGGCTCTGGCGCTGGTGGTGGATGCGATCGCGGGAAAATTGCAAGACCTGAAACCTGCTGACCCTTTGGCGAATTTGCGATCGCTGGAGGAGGCGTGCGATCGGGGGTGGTTGCTTTCGACCAGTCAGCTTGCCTCACTGCTAGGGGTGAAGTCTCTGAACGGCAAAGAGTTTTCCCGGTATGGGTTCAGGTTTACCAGGGTGGGGCGGAATGGGGCTGAGAGTGCGTGGCGGGTGGGGAAAGAGTAAGGTGTCATGACGAACAGCAAGGGTATACGGAATTGTATTATGTCTTGTAAAACACTTTAATGCTGTCCTATAGTACGCAGGACACTTCTAGGAGTAGTGAGAGTAAAATATTGGGCGTGTTCCTAAGTGCGCTTGTCTTGCTCTAACTTACTCCGCCTGATCTGCTGGCAAACCTGAAGTAGTTGGAACAAGTGATTGAGCAAGGGCTGTTATTGTCTACTAACCAGCTTGCACTATTGGGGAAGCTGAAGTTTGGAATATGATTCAGTGATCACTTATTGCGATGGAAAATTCCAAGGAATCTCGAATTGAAAATATACCGGTGCAGCTAGAGAACGGATCTCTCATCAGAGTTGAAGCAACTGTCATCGGTTCCAGCATTCAAGTTGTAGAAGGGGAAGAGATTGAGTCAGATGTGGGAGCAAGGATTCAATCTCTTAAAGAGGTAACTGACGCGATCGAGGGAATTGCTGGCTCAGTTGTTGACAGCCTCAAAAAGTTCGAGCCTAGTGAATCCAGCATCGAATTTGGTATCGAGTTTGGCTATGAATCTGGACAGCTAACAGCCTTAATCGTCAAAGGTACAGGCAAGGCGAATCTCAAAATCACGATGAAGTGGACTAAGAAGTAGATTAAACAAGGGGTGTAAAGTGGTTGACCAGTCACTCTTCGAATTGTTTTGTGATTGTACAGTTCGGATAAAGACTCCACAAAAACAAGGCACTGGATTCTTTGTAGCTCCAGGGCAACTCTTGACCTGTAATCATGTGGTAGAAGATGCAAAGATTGATGAAATTGAGGTGTTCTGGAAAGAGCAACCAATCAAACCTGTAAGCATTGACGGAACAGAAGCACAAAATCCTGATCTTGCGCTTCTAAAAGTCAATTTGGTGGATCATCCATGTGTCTATTTGGATAGAGAGGCACAGCCGAATGATCAACTTTATAGCTACGGTTATCCTCCAAAGTATTCAGGTGGCCTTTCAGCTACTCCCGTCTGTGTTGGACCTACTGATAAAGGGCGCTTATTGACTATTAAAGATGAGAATATTCAACCTGGTTTTAGTGGAGCGCCACTTTTGAACCTTCGGACATGGAAAGTCTGCGGATTAATAAAAAGTGAACGGAGCATACCAGTTGTACAGAATGTGTTAAGGCCACTGGGAGGACAAGCGATTCCAACACAGGCAATTTTTGATCGTTGGAAGAGTTTGAAAGGTGATCATGATAGTTTTCATGATCAAGATAGTCGCTGGAACAATCTTATTCCTCATGTAATTGGAAGACTTACCTTTGAAGGATTGACGTTAACCTTCTTATCGCGTTTGGGAATTAGAGTAGATTCTTCTGGTCTGAATAAAGAATTTTCCACGCCTGTCTCTCTTTCAGGGGTACCTCGTGAAGTTCCTGACCGGCCCAACAGAGTAGTAGGTTACAAAGCTGAAATTGAACAGGCGTTAGAAGCTCTACAGATTTCAGGGAAAAGGAAAAAAGTTACCGGCTTTTTTGGTGATACAGAGTCCGAAAAATGGTTGCTGGAGGAAATTGCTAATGATCAAGTTTCTAAGAGCTTTCCAGGTGGTGTAATTTGTCTGTGGAAGGGGTATCGTTATCGCTCTGAGGAGGATTTACTCGAAGAAATTTTTTATAAATATAATCAATGGTTTGATGGCATAAAATATGGTCATAGAAGAATTAAAAGAGACTTGCAAGACAGAAAGGCTTTCATCCTTGTTTATGATATTAAGTTATCATCAGAACAAATTCAGAGATTGTGTAATTCTATGCCAGGATCGGGGTTTGTATTTACTTGGCAAAAAGGTGATCCACTTGCTTCAGTCGCACAATCAATATTTAACTTGGATCAATTAGAACACAGTGATGCTTTAGATGTTTTTGTTGAGGAGTTTACTAGAGGGCGAGCTAAAACTCCGGCTGAAAAAATGTGCCTTGATAACCAAGGACGATGGGGGGATCTGTTGAAAGATGAAGATCGTCAGTTGGTAGAAGCCATTGTCGAGAAATTGCATAGGCATCCCCAAAAGATACGCCAGGCTGCAAAACTTGCAAAAGAGCAAAAAAGATCATTGCAACAAATTAGCCAAGACATCGATCAAGATCCATCCTTGCTAGGATTGGCTGAGCAAGAAATTCAGTCATTGCCAAAATCTGCTCACAGGCTCTTAAAATTACTGTCTGTTTTAGGAGTAGCGGGAGCAGCACTTTTAATTGCCATATCTCGTGCTGATACTGCTGAAATTTCCAATATTGAAGAGGATTTGAGTTTGTTAACTCAAAAGGGTTTCGTTCAGTTTTCTGATTTCCAGTACAGATTGACCTCTAATATGAGCGAAATCTTGAGCCAAGAGCCAGATCTAACCGAGTTAAGAGAAAATGTCCTGAACTACTTTAAAAAGGTAATTGAACAGAGACAAGTACAGCCTGATTTGGTTTTTCAAGATGTTGATGCTATATCAAACAT
>JBBIQC010000136.1:4508-9422 GCA_037442585.1 Oscillatoriales cyanobacterium bin_317 | reverse complement strand
GCCCACCACTCCTGCTGGAATTGACGGAAACACATGCACTGACAGTATTCCAGATACCCCCTCCATCACGCCGTCCTGAACCATCCAGGTAGCCCCCTGAGCAATTTCCTCAGCCGACTGAAACAGAAACCGCACATTTCCGGGTAGGGCTTCCGGTAGCTGGGATAAAACCATGGCCGTGCCCAATCCCACAGTGGCGTGAACATCATGACCGCAGGCGTGCATCACTCCAGCTTGCCGTGAGGCAAAGTCTAATCCAGACCGTTCCTGAATCGGTAGGGCATCCATATCGGTACGAATGGCCAGCAGTCTGGAATCAGTTCCCTGTCCCCGCAGTTCCCCTACTACCCCCACCTTGCCCATTCCTTCTTTAACCTGTAAGCCGCAGGAGGAGAGTACGCCAGCTACATAAGCGGCTGTCTGATATTCCTGACCACTCAGTTCTGGGTGGCTGTGCAAGTGACGACGAATCTCAATCAGGCGAGGAGCAAGGTTAGCTGCAAGGTCTTTGATTTGACTCAGCATGAAGATTAATATGTTGTGCTTTACCTCATGATAAGAGTTGTTAAGCTTACTCTGATCCCGAATCCCGATCCGCACCTGGTATGTTTACAGAACGCAAACACTGGTTTCGCATGGCACTGCATAAAAGGCTCCGTGATTCCTTCTATTTTGGGGCGTACCCTGCTGTGTGGCGTGTTTGGGGTTCTCGTTTCGCTTCTGCTTCATATTCAGATTCCTGTTGCCCTGCCGATCCTGGCCAGCCTGATTCCTAATATTGTGCTGGGATTGTTGCTGGTATTTCGGACAAACACAGCCTACGAGCGGTTTTGGGAAGGTCGCAAAATTTGGGGAACGTTAGTCAACACCTCTCGTAATCTGGCTCGACAAATCTGGATTATGGTTCCGGCCCGATCGCTGGAAGAACGTGACCAGAAGGCTATGGTATTGCACCTGTTAGTCGCCTTTGCCGTTGCTACGAAGTTGCATTTAAGGCAGGAGTGGATTAGTGAAGAGTTGGAAACCCTGATGCCTGCAGACCAATTTCAGAAATTGCAGGGAATGCATCATCCGCCTCTAAAGATTGCCTTTTGGATTGGTGATTATTTGCAGCAACAGTATGAGCGGAGGCTATTAGATAGTTATCAACTGATGTCTCTGCAAAATCTGTTAAACACTCTGGTGGATTGTGTTGGTGGTTGTGAACGGATTCTCAAAACTCCAATGCCTTTAGCCTATGCCATTCACCTGAAGCAGTTGTTGCTGTTGTATTGTCTGTCGCTTCCATTTCAGGTTGTTGGCACCTTGGGCTGGTGGACAGGCCCGATCGTGATGCTGATTAGCTTTACGTTGTTCGGCATTGAAGAAATTGGGATTGAGATTGAAAATCCCTTTGGTCATGATCCCAATGACCTGCCGCTGGATACGATTTGTGACACCATGCTTCTCAATATTAATGACTTAATGACCCTGCCTCCCTGTACAGAAACTCTTTAACAGCAGAGGTGATTGCCCGATCGCCCTCATCCTTTAAAGATCAGATGTATCATAATATCGAAAAACCTCATGCCTCTCAAATCCTCCCAAATCCTTGCGCTACTGAAGGCCAAACGATCGCACTTTCAAACCTTCGATCAGACGGCGTTGCAAGCCTTACAGAAATATCGGGCAGCGCTGGCAGAAGCCTCCCAGGACTCTGAGAAAGCTCTGCTGGAGCAACTGAGCCGCTTTAATCCCGACGATCGGGGGGCAGAGCCGTTAGAACCTCTAGGCGATTGTCCCAATTGGGTGATTCGGTCTGGATTAGTGTGGCAGAGCCGGGAAGAGAGCTATCAGTGGGTGCGCGATCGGCTCACAGGAATTTCCACCTTTGCCGTTGATGGCTCGCAAATTTATCCCAGCAAGGATTTGTCGATTCCTGTGGCACTGGTGCAAATTGGTTGGTTTGAGAACCTGCACCGCACGGATGGCTATTACGAAAAGGATATTGACCTGGATGTGATGACCCCAACCGATTTGCAGGTCAATAGCAGTGCCGATCCCGTCGATCGGCGGGTGAATATGCGCCGATTTGAGATGGAAGCTGAACGGCTGATCCAGTACATGGACGATCGCTCCGGGTGTAACAATTGTCTGGCCTTTCTGGATGGCTCCCTGGTTGCTACATTTGCCGAAGCCTTTGATGAAGAAACTCGTCGCTTTTATGTCAACTGCATTGTGGAGTTGTTGCAGGCCAGTAAGCAGTACCGTGTCCCCCTGGTGGCCTACATCGATACCACCTATGCCCGTGATTTAACGGTCATGTTGCAACGGTTGTTTACCTTGCCTGAAGCGCCCTCTATGCATGATGCTCCATTACTGGGGAAGCTGATGCACTGGGGCGATCGCACGCCTTTATTTCGCTGTCGGCGATCGGGCATTCTCAAAAGTTATCCCGCCAACATTTCTGACCAGATTGGCTTTACCTACTTAAAAGCCCATGAAGGTTATCCAGTGCGTCTGGAAGTGCCCCTCTGGCTGTACGAAGCCAATTTACTGGAAACGGTACTGGATTGGGTACGCGGCGAAATTATGATTGGCGGTGGCTATCCTTACGTGATTGAAACGGCTGATCAGACAGCGGTGTTGAAAGCTGAGGATCGTCAGATGTTTTTCCGGCTTCTCCAAGATTGGGCTGACTCGGAAGACTTGAATCTGCGCCTCTCCCGCAAAATGGTCAGTAAAGTCCGCCGCCGCTAATCCATACAAACGGGATGGGCAGAGTCAAACTTACCCATCCTGATCCCTTATAAGGATGGACACAGGCTGGTATCCTTTGCCCATCCTCCAGCTTTTTAGAGACGAAGGATTAGCCTAGAAGGGCCTTAGCTTTGGCAACCACGTTGTCCACGGTGAAGCCAAATTCCTTCATGCAGGTTCCGCCAGGAGCCGAGGCACCGAAGCGATCGACGCTGATCGTTGCTCCTTCATCGCCCACGAACTTGCACCAGCCGAAGCTAATTCCTGCTTCTACCGCCAACCGCTTCTTCACGGCTTTGGGCAGAACGGATTCCTGATAGGCCGCGTCCTGAGCTGCAAACAGTTCCCAGGAAGGCATGGATACTACTCGCACTTTTTTGCCTTCGGCTTTCAGTTGTTCTGCTGCCTTGACACAAAGGCCGACTTCCGATCCGGTACCGATCAGAATCAGGTCAGGAGTGCCTTCGCAATCCACCACTGCATAGGCTCCTTTTTCTACCCCTTCAATGGAAGAACCAGCCAGGTTAGGCAAGTTTTGACGCGACAGAGCCAGCAGCGTAGGACGGTGTTGATTGGCGTTCTGGATCGCCACTTTGTAAGCTCCAGAGGTTTCTGTACCATCGGCGGGACGCAGAACGGTCAGGTTGGGAATGGCTCGTAAAGAGGCGATTGTTTCCACGGGTTGGTGGGTGGGGCCGTCTTCGCCAAGGGCGATCGAGTCGTGGGTCATTACCCAGATCACGCCCACGCGAGATAGGGCTGAAAGGCGAATAGAAGCCCGCATGTAATCGGTAAAGACCAGGAAGGTGGCTCCGTAGGGAATCAGGCCAGATCCATGCAGAGCAATACCATTACAGATGGCACCCATCCCATGTTCCCGCACCCCAAAGCGGATGTTGCGGTTCTCATAATGGCCCTTTTGGAAGTCGCCAAATCCTTTCAGTTCGGTCAGGTTGGAGTGGGTCAGGTCTGCGGAACCCCCAAACAATTCAGGCAGGACGGGAGCCAGAGCATTCAGGCAGTTCTCAGAATGCTTGCGGGAAGCCAGTTCCTTATCTTCGGGTTTGTAAGTGGGCAGTACTTTATCCCAGCCATCGGGCAGTTTGCCACTGATTAAGCGCTCAAATTCAGCCGCTTCCTGAGGGTATTTCGTTTTGTACTGTGCCCAGATTTCTTGCCATTCGGCTTCGTTGCTGGCTCCCCGTTCCACCGCCTGACGCATGCGATTGAGAGCATCTTCGGGGATGACAAAGGGTTCGTAGCTCCAGCCCAGTTGTTCACGGGTCAACTTCACTTCATCGGCACCGAGGGCTGCTCCGTGAACACCAGCGGTATTGGCTTTGTTGGGGGAACCGTAACCAATGGTCGTCGTCACCTTAATCATCGAAGGCCGATCGGTAACGGCTTTGGCTTCGGCGATCGCTTTGGCAATTCCCTCTAAATCGGTGTTGCCATTGGGCACATGCAGCACATGCCAGCCGTAGGCTTCAAACCGCTTCGAGACATCTTCAGTAAAGGCAATGTCGGTCGAGCCATCGATCGAAATATGGTTGTCGTCGTACAGGGCGATCAGTTTACCCAGCCCTAAGTGACCAGCCAGGGAGCAGGCTTCGCCAGATACCCCTTCCATGTTGCAGCCATCACCCAGGATGACATAGGTGTAGTGGTCAACCAGGGTCAGATCGGGTTTATTAAACTTGGCGGCCATGTGCGCTTCCGCCATCGCCAGCCCAACGGCATTGGCAATTCCCTGTCCAAGGGGGCCAGTGGTGACTTCCACCCCTGGGGTTTCAAAGTTTTCGGGGTGTCCTGGCGTTCTGGATTCCCACTGACGGAACTGTTTAATGTCATCCAGCGTCACGCTGTCGTAGCCCGTCAGGTACATCAGGGCGTACTGCAACATGCAGCCATGTCCGGCAGAGAGCACAAAGCGATCGCGGTTATACCATTTGGGGTTCTTCGGGTTAAACCGCATAAACTGATCCCACAGCACAAAGGCCATCGGAGCCGCGCCCATCGGTAGCCCTGGGTGGCCAGACTTGGCTTTTTCAACAGCGTCAATTGCCAGAAAGCGAATCGAATTAATGCACAGTTCTTCAAGGGTTTGAGTTGCGACAGCCATATTCCTAGTTGGTGACGGGTTGTTGGAGAGGGGTTAATGCGAGCCTGACGATT
>JBBIQC010000136.1:0-4432 GCA_037442585.1 Oscillatoriales cyanobacterium bin_317 | reverse complement strand
ATAAGAGGTGATTAATCCCCTTCCGCTGCATTCAAAGGGCAAAACAGAGACGAGAGCAGGGAGGATGAGGGCTACTATTCAACGAACTTCTTGAATACCAATGTGACGTTGTGGCCGCCAAACCCAAAGGAATTGGACAGGGCCACGGTCACGGTTTGCTCACGGCTCGTATTGGGAACGTAATCCAAATCGCAATCAGGGTCAGGATTCTGCAAATTAATCGTGGGAGGTACCCGATCGTTGGCGATCGCCATCACGGTTGCCACTGCTTCAATGCCTCCCGACCCCCCTAACAGGTGGCCCGTCATCGATTTGGTTGAACTAATGGCCACTTGATAGGCATGTTGACCCAGTGCTTTCTTAATCGCAGCGGTTTCAGTGGAATCGTTGGCGGGGGTGCTGGTGCCATGAGCGTTGATATAACTCACCTGCTCTGGGGTGATATTGGCATCCTTCAAGGCCAGGGAAATCGCTCTGGCGGCTCCTTCACCACCGGGTACCGGGGAGGTCATGTGGTAAGCGTCACAGGTCATCCCATAGCCGACCATTTCGCCATAAATCCGGGCACCGCGTGAAATGGCGTGTTCTAGAGACTCCAGTACCAGAATGCCAACCCCTTCACCCATGACAAAGCCATCCCGGTCTTGATCAAAGGGACGACTGGCATGGGTGGGATCATCGTTACGGGTGGACAGAGCTTTACATGCCGCAAAGCCAGCCAGGGAAAGGGGAGTCACGGCTGCTTCCGTACCGCCACAAATCATAGCCTGGGCATACCCTTGCTGAATCAGACGAAAGGCATCTCCGATCGCATTAGATCCAGCAGCACAGGCTGTGACAGAACAGGAATTTGGCCCTTTCGCTCCCACATGAATGGCCGTTAGACCAGCAGCCATGTTGGCGATCATCATGGGAATCATGAATGGGCTACAGCGATCCGGCCCCTTGGTCAGATATACTTCCTGCTGGTCTTCTAACACTTTCAGGCCACCAATTCCCGTCCCAATCAAGACCCCAATTTGCTCGGCGTTCAGGTCGTTGATCGTTAATTGGGCATCTGCGATCGCCTGCTTACTGGCGGATACTGCAAACTGGGCAAACCGATCCATCCGTTTCGCTTCCTTCCGATCCAGGTAAAGCAACGGGTCGTAACCTTTGACTTCCCCAGCAAACCGACAATCATGCCGGGAAGCATCAAATAACGTAATCGGGCCAATACCATTGCGCCCACTCATTAACCCCTGCCAATACTCGATCAGGGTGTTTCCAACTGGTGTAATCGCGCCCAGTCCAGTGACGACAACGCGCTTACGATCAACATTTGCCATGATTTCAACGTCAGAAAGTGGAATACCGGGAACGCAAAAGGAGTTAAGAGTTGCAAGTTAAGAGTCAAGAATAAATTCTCAACTCGTCATTCTTAACTCTTAACTCTAAACTTTAACTAAGCGGAAGCTGCGACCTTGTTGCTGATGTAGTCAACAGCCGCTTGAACAGTAGCGATTTCTTCTGCTGCTTCGTCGGGAATTTCGATATCAAACTCCTCTTCGAGCGCCATCACGAGTTCAACTGTATCCAGGGAGTCAGCCCCCAGGTCATTGGCAAAGCTGGCTTGAGGAGTCACCTCACTGACATCGACTCCTAATTGTTCAGCTACGATCTTCTGAACCTTCTCAAAAATTTCTGATTCGCTCATAAACTCCCTCGTTGGATGCAGTGGCAATTACATACCCATTGGTCGGATCTGCTCTCAGGTGCAGAACACAAGTCTGATCCCAGTCTCGTTATCCGCTATACCTTTTTGAGCATCTATACATATTATCTGAAAGCGCGATCGCTCAGTAGCACAGGTAGACGCTTTCCAGAAACCCGATTTTTTGCGAGGAACCCGGTTTCTTTCGCCAGGGCATCCTGCTTTCTGTAAGCAGCCTTTAGAAACCGGGTTTCTGGTTTCCTGACGAATTGATTAAGAATTTTGGAAAAACTTTCTTTAGGTAGGGATGATGGAGAGGTGGTGCAAAAATCCTTTAACGCGCATCGCGGTTTTTGTCTTATGGTCGCAAAATCTTTGAAATATGCCTATTTTCCTGGTTGCGTGGCTCAAGGAGCCTGCCGGGAGCTGTACCAGAGTACCGAGAAGTTAACCCAAGCCTTGGGAATTGAACTGATTGAACTGAAAAAGGCTTCCTGCTGTGGTTCCGGTACGTTTAAAGAAGATTCTACCCTGCTGGAGATACGGTCAATGCTCGTAACATTGCCTTGGCGGAAGAATTGAACCTTCCCCTGTTGACCCATTGCAGTACCTGTCAGGGTGTGATTGGGCATGTAGACGAACGTCTGAAACAAGCTCAACAGCGGAATCCCGCTTATGTCGAGCAGGTGAATGACTTGCTGAAGCAAGAAGGATGTTCCCCTTACAAAGGCACCACGGAAGTCAAACATCTGCTTTGGGCCTTGGTAGGAGACTATGGACTGCAGGCTTTACAGGAGAAAGTTACCCGGAAACTGGAAGGGCTGAACTGTGCGGCCTTTTATGGTTGCTATCTGTTGCGGGTTCAAGATCATTTGCCCTTCGACGATCCCTACAATCCGCAATCAATGGAAAGTGTCTTTCGCGCAGTTGGAGCCACCCCCGTTGAGTACCAGGGACGCACCCAGTGTTGTGGCTGGCCGCTCTCCAGTTATGCCACGGAGCAGGCATTTCAGATGGCAGGCAAACATATTCAAGCGGCGATCGCGGCAGGCGCAGATTGCATCGTTACTCCCTGCCCCCTGTGCCACCTCAATTTAGATGCCCGTCAGCCAGAGGTGGAAAAGGCAATCGGCGATCGTCTGGGCTTACCCATTCTTCATTTACCTCAGTTGATTGCCTTAGCATTGGGGATCAGTTCTCAAGAGTTGGGACTCGATCGTCACATCGTCCCCACCCATTCCGTATTGACTAAATTAGGGTTGTAAAACTTCGGGTCAGGCCTGTCATTCGTCATGTGTCATTGCACCATCATCTGACAAGGGACAAATGACGAATGACCAATACCTGCTTACTCAATGCCCAGGTAGGTCTTCAGAAACCACTTCTTCACCTTAGAAACGCCCAAGACTCCACCGCTACCATCTTTTTCGGTCAGGGAAAAGCCGATCAGGTCTGCGAAATCCTTATCGGTTATCTCGCCAGACTGGTGCTTCTGGAACGCATCAACCACCTTGATCAGTTCATCCACTGAAAATGGATAGCCATTCTTAGCGGCAAAATCGGCGACAACAGGTGCTCGTTCTCCTTTAAGCGCTGCCGATTCTGCTGGATCTAATTCGGCTTCAGTACTGATATTGCCATCTCCGACCCCCAGCAACGCTTCCAACTGCTGGCGTAGAGTCTCATCTTCAGCGATCTTCTGCATGAATTTCAAAACGGTTGCAGTTGCCATATCAAGCACATCCCACTTAATTTTGTTGCTCATATCATATCAAGGGAGCATTGGGCCGCTTTCCTTTCTTTACTTTCACGTAAGGCTTTCAACACTATTACGTTGTTTAAACTTTTGCGCCCTTTTGCTGAGAGTGCCTTCAACGGTAGGGTAAACTTAGCCTTGATCCAAAGGTTTGACGGCAAATGTGCTGTTAAATCGACGGGCTGATAAATATTGCGAAGTGTCAAGCAATCATTGGAGCCTTTAATAACATGTCTCATACCGTCAAAATTTATGACACCTGCATTGGTTGCACCCAGTGCGTCCGGGCTTGCCCAACTGACGTTCTAGAGATGGTTTCCTGGGACGGATGCAAAGCAGCTCAAATTGCTTCTTCTCCTAGAACAGAAGATTGTGTAGGTTGCAAACGTTGTGAAACGGCTTGCCCTACTGACTTCTTAAGCATCCGTGTTTATCTGGGAGCAGAAACAACCCGCAGCATGGGGTTGGCTTATTAGAAAGCGCTTTTACGCGATCTTTTTGTATGTGGATCAAACGATTAAGGGGAGAATCATTCTCCCCTTTTTCATTGCCCCTTTTTGATTGTTTGTATTGCTTTCTGATCGGTATTGGGTGCCCCGCACTTAGCAGTAAAGAACCGATGACGAATGACCAATGACAACACCTATTGAATCGCTTTCATAATAAAGTCTGCCAGTTCAATCAGTTGCTCCTTATTAAAGGTGTCCAGCAAAACCCTGGCTGCCGCGCGTGGCTCTAAAGGAATCGTGGTTTGATTGGCACGACTATGACTGGCAGATAACTCTGCAGGCCGCACCACAGATTGAATTGGAGGTTGAATCGGCAGCGGAACTGGCATGGGAGGCGGGGGTGGAAAGTTGGGTAGGGGATTAAACGCTCCAGCCAATTTCTGTAGGGTGGTACTGGCGATTACTTCCCCCTGACGACCTGCTACCAGTAAATCTCCAGCCTGCTTAAGTTCCTTGATGATGACGGGAGCCAGA
>JBBIQC010000135.1:0-9432 GCA_037442585.1 Oscillatoriales cyanobacterium bin_317 | reverse complement strand
AAGTAGAGTGTACTATTGATGTACTACTCATTCTCAGCCTCGTCCCCCCATAACCTGTTGCAAAATCTCGCAAATAGCCGCCGCTGGGAGGACAATAAAAACAGTGATCCCTCTCTGATCACGTTCGCATTGGAGGTTGTTATGGATAGCCAAACTAACCCAGCAGGAAAACCTGAACCCAGATCTGGTTACACGATTGATTCTGAAGGCCGGCTGAACATTTATGCCATTGAGCCTGAAATGTATGTTAACGAACCTGGCGATCTGAGGAGAGAACAAGAAGCGGAAAAAGAGCAGCGGCATCATGAGCTAGAAGAGCTGCTGGAAGACGAAGCTGGAAAACTAACAGCAGAGCATGATTTTCGCCATAAAGGGCCAGGTCTGTTGTAGCGGCTTAGGGTATCTTGCCTGCATCGCGAACAGGCAAGGTGCCCACGTCGAGGGGAATTTCTTGCAAGGAAATCGCCTTCCAGGGAATTGCCGTAGAGGGTGTTTTAAAAGCCTCGGTTCACACCCTAAATCTGTAAGGGCGTAGCATTCGGGAGACATTTATGATGAGTCCAATTCTCGTTGTTGTAGCAGATGGTGCAAAAGCTCGCTTTTTTACCTTAGAGGTAAAAGAACGGGCAGGGGGTGAACCTGGCCCTTATTTACTGGAAGAGGAGTCCCTGGTGAACCCCGATCAGATGCAACCGGGTCAGCAACTCTGGGCAGGGCCAGAAAGTCAAGCGGGACATTATCAGGAGGGGAAAGGTCAGGCTCACAGCTATGACGATCGCCGTCGAGATCATGAGATGGAATTTGAGCGCCGCTTTGCCCACTCGATTGCCGAGCAGGTCTTGAGCCGCACCCAAACCCATCCCTGCCAACGTCTGCTGCTGATCGCTGAACCCCGCCTTCTAGGGCTGTTGCGGGAAGTTCTCATACCCGCACTCCCCAAAACCTTGAAGCTCAGGGAGCTAGACAAAAACCTGTGCCACCTTAAACCTCAGGAATTGCATGCATACCTGGCTGAAAGAGATCTCTTAGCCCCTGCCTGAGAACCATGTCATTGTCCCCCTCTGACTGCTGCCATTTGGGTTTAACCGTATGAACGGATGGCTTCGGTGCTGGCTACCCACGATCGCAGCCCTGGCCGCTTTACCGTTGCTGGCAACCATTAGTAATGGGCAACCGGCCTGTACGTCTGACGTTCTCAAACAAGCAGTTGCACAACTTCAGGATCGCCAGAGGCGTGCAGGTGCTCAAAAAACGTTGCAACAGTGTGGCACAACAGCCGTCCAACCTTTGGACTCCGCCCTGACTGACCCCAACCCAGTCGTTCGTCGCTATGCCGCTCAGACCCTGGGGAAAATTGGTCGAGACGCAAAAACAGGCGCTCAGGGGTTGAAAACAACCAGTCAGGAAGATGCGGATCCTCAGGTCCGCAGCAACGCGGTGCAGGCGTTGAGCGCGATCGCCCGGGATGTTCAGGCTCATTCTGACCGCTTGCAGGGATGGCAAACCGGGGAAATTCAAGACTTGAAAACCCTGAACGAACAACTGGATTCGGTACTGAATACCCTGGAGAAGGATAAAAGTAAGTGGCAAACTAAAGCCCAGGATTTAGAAACCCTGCGGCTGACTCGGAATGCACTGCAAAGCCGCCTGCGGGATGTGACTGATCAGCCGTCCTATCGGGTGGTGTCCTGGGTGCAGGGGCATCCCTGGGTGGCGGGAACTGGTTTGCTGTTGATTGTAGTCGGGAGCATCTATGGCGGCATCTTTTTGGCGAAACCTCTGTGGCTGCTGAAATTTGGGATTGAGGAGGAGAAAATTGCAGCAGCAGAAAAGATTCCCCATGTAGGAACCTGGCTGGCTGGACTGTTGAGGCTGTTGTCGCCGTTGAAGTACCATCCCCGCGTGTTGGATGCCTGGGTGGAACAGTATTGGCAGGCAGCGAAGGCGCAATTTTTAACGTTAGATACGGTCAAAGATCGCCAAATTCATATTCCACTGCCCGTTCTCCTGAACGGGAAACCTCTGGAGCATTCCCTCAGCGGTTCTGATCTGATGCCGACGTTTCAGAAAAAAACTGCCGTACTGTTGGTTACGGGGGAAGGAGGAGCCGGAAAAACTAGCCTCACCTGCCAGATTGCCCTGTGGGGACTGGAAAAACAACTCACGGCCCATCGCCTACTGCCTGTGCTGATTGAAATCGAGTTAGACGATCAGAAGACCCTGATGGCCGCGATCGCAGGGCAACTCAAAGTCCTGATCAATCAGCCGGACGACATCCCCTCCGAACTGCTGAAGCAGCTACTCCAACGCCAGCGCATTCTGGTGATTGTGGATCACCTGTCGGAGATGAGCGAAACCACCCGCAAGCAAGTGACTCCAGAGTTAGCGACTTTTCCAGCCCAAGCCCTGATTGTCACCTCGCGCCTCAATGAAGCGCTGGGCAGGGTTCCCAAAACGGTCGTGAAACCCTTGCAAATTGAAGCCAATCGCCTCTGGAATTTCATGGCGGAGTACCTGAAGTCAATTCATAAGCAAGACTTGTTTGAGGATGATGAATATTCGGATGCGTGCGATCGCCTCCGTCGCATGGCGGGTGAACGCAGCATCACCGTGTTGCTGGCCCGACTCTACATTGATCACCTGATACAGGAACGAGAGGGGGCGGGGGGTATCCTCCCGGATTCCGTGCCCAAACTGATGCTCAGCTACTTGAATCGCTTGAATCAGAATATTGATGTGGTCCAAAAACGCGATGATCTGGAGGTGCAGCGCGATGCCCAACGGGTGGCCTGGGAGTGTTTGAGACAGACCTATCGCCCCACCCTGGTGAAAAAAGCGGACGCGATCGCCGCTCTGGAAACAGAAACCCCGGATGATGCCAGAGCGCGTTTGGTATATCTGGAGCACCGCTTGCAGGTGTTGCAATCTCCGGAACCGGGGGATAAAACTCGCATTATCCTGGATCCTCTGGCAGAATATCTGGCGGCTACCTACTGTGTCGAAAACCATTGCCGTCAGGAAAACCCGGAAACGGCTTGGCGAGAGTTCTTCAATGCCATTGATCAGAAGCTGGATCAGTCGAATGAAACAACCGAAGTGATTCGAGGCTTTTTGCTGGCGCTGTGGGACTGTTGTGAGGATAAGGCCAAAGAAACGCGAATTCCCGACTTTGTGGCGGCGGAATTAGACCCCAAAGCTGGAGTTAACCGCAAAGAATTGGAACGAGTGCAGGAACAACGGCGGATTCGCAGATTGATCTCAGAACTCTCTGCCCCGGAAAAGGAATACCGCATTCGAGCGGCGGAAGATTTAGCCAATCGCGGGATTGCTGCCCAGATCGCGCAGCCTAACCTGGTGGGAATGTTAAGAAACCGCAACCAGACCCCTGAAGCACGTCAGGCTGCCGCCCAAGCTTTGGGAAACCTGGGGATTGGCACAGCAGACCTGCTGACCCTTCTGTCCGACTCTGACGAGGAAGTGATGGTGCGTCGCAGTGCGGCGGAAGCGCTGGGGAGGATGAAAGCTGCAAGAGCCGAGCTGCTTCAGATTCTGGAAAATAATGACCAACTCTTACCTGTCCGCCAGGGAGCGGCCCGCGCTTTGAGCCTGATTGGTGCCCCCAGTGGAGAGCCAGTGCCGATGCTGATCGTGAATTTGTCATCAGACCAGATCATCACCCAGGTAAGATTTATTCCAGTCTGGAGAGAACTGTTGATGGAGGACTTGACCCTGTATTTGATTGCAATTCCAGGGGGAGAGTTTCTCATGGGATCGCCCCAACAAGAAGCAGGACGAGATGTGTATAAGTACCCCTACCCTGAGTTGGAAGGAGTGGATGTTGAGGCTCAGCATCAGGTAACAGTTCCCGCCTTCTCCATGAGTCAGTTCCCTATTACCCAAGCACAGTGGAGATTTGTTGCTTCGCTTCCCAGCGTCAACCAAGATCTGGATCTGGATCTAGCTAACTTTAAGGGAGATCTTCACCCAGTAGAACGGGTGTCCTGGAATGAGGCGATCGAATTTTGTGCCCGCTTGTCCAAGCATACAGGTAAAACCTACCGCTTGCCTTCGGAAGCTGAGTGGGAATATGCTTGTCGGGCTGGAACTACCCAACCATTTCATTTTGGGGGAGCTCTTTCTACAGACGTTGCCAATTATGACGGCAACTACACTTATGGGGACGGAGTCAAGGGCGTGTATCGTCAGCAAACAACTGAAGTGGGTAGTTTTGGCGTGGTCAATGCCTTTGGTCTATCCGATATGCATGGCAATGTCTGGGAGTGGTGTTTGGATCACTGGCATCCGTCCTATCAGGGAGCACCGATCGATGGTAGTGCCTGGGTGATGGATGGGGATCGTCGATATCGTGTGATGCGTGGCGGTTCTTGGCTCAACCGTCCTGATGCCTGTCGCTCTGCTTTTCGCCTCTACGGGCCGCCGGACGATCGGTTCAGCTACCTCGGTTTTCGGATCGCCCGTGTTTCCTCTTAGACTCAGTAGCCCTTTATACTTTAACCCTTTTATTCTTTACACTTTTAGGTAGCTTCCGCAGGCAAACAGGTCATTGGCTCACCCATTTTGTCCCGTTAGTAGGAAGCCTGGGATACGGCAATTTCAGTCGCCCAAACCGTAAACCGGGTTAAATTCACCTCACCGAACGCAGTCGTTAACGCGGTGTCAACGGCATCTCGTCCGCGTGTCATTAAAACTCGTCCGATTCTGGGAGTATTATGACGCGCATCAAAGGTGTACCACTGATGGTCTAAATACACTTCAAACCAGGCACTAAAATCCATTGGAACGGGTTGAGGGGGAATGCCAATATCCCCCAGGTATCCAGAAGCATACCGAGCAGGAATATCTAAACTGCGGCAGAAAGCGATCGCCAGGTGCGTAAAATCCCGGCAGACCCCCGTGCGCTCAACATACACATCGTAGGCTGTTTTCGTGGGACGGGCATAGTCGTAACCAAAGCGAACATGAGTATGAACCCAATCGCAAACAGCTTGCACCCGTGCCCATCCGGTCGGAGTGTGACCAAAAAGACTCAAGGCAATCTCTGAGAAGCGATCGACCTCACAATAGCGACTACTCATCAGGTAGGGAAGCACCTCGAGGGGTAGCTCCGGCACGGGAACCTCCTGAGCCTGCCAATTCACCCGATCGGGATGCCCCTCATGCTCGACCACCGCTTCATTGAACAGTCTCACTGGTCCGGCTGGTAAAGTCAGACGAGCGGCCCGATTACCAAACTCATCCAGAAATTCTTCGATCGCCGTCTCTGGTTCTACGGTCAGATGTTCCGAGTCTCTGACGTGGGGCATCAAGGACGGATGCAAGTAGAGTTTTAATAGCGACGGTACTGGTAAGGGAACGTCAAAGCATAATTCACAGCCAACACGAATCAACATTGCCAGATATTTTTAATGGGGTTTGTTTTAACCTTAAAAATAGCCTGCCAGCATTGGATGGAATGTGCCTCAGGTACTTTTTATGTTGGTGATTTAGCCTGGTGGAATAGGAGACACGGCTGAAACCGTATATCGAGAATTAGCAACTGGATAGAGTTTAGAGTACTTATAGCGTTTCAAAAAGTCGCTCCCTCTGCATGAAGGCGATCGATGAGCCTGACGCCAATCTATGTAGATGCTGGGTTTCAGGTTTCAATCAATCTGCGGGGAGTGGCGATCGTCCTGAGGTTGGGAGAGTTGAGTGTTGCGTTACACTGCGCTAACACATCCTTGTTCATTGCAATGACTACAGGAAAGGAGATTATTGAAAAACAATCCTGGTCAGGGCTGGCTTCGATCTTCATCTGGCCCTTAGTAATCATGATTTTCCTGGGTGCGAATGGCAATGTTTTAGCAGGCATGATCAAGTTTATTCGGAGGTTTTCCTATGCTCAGGTGCAGAATGTGTTGCAGCTTCAGGTTGGTGAACTGACCTTTCGGGATGCGATCTCCAATGTAACAATCACTGGTATTGCTAAGCAGCAACTTGAAAGCCTTTACAGCGAATGCCAGGGTAAAGTTGGTACGGAACTGGTGGAGTGCTGGAATTCAAAGCAAGAGCAGGCACAAGCGATCGTCACTGAAGCAGAGCGCCAAGCACGATCGCCCCTTGAGCCGTTACGTACCTTTGGTGAGGCATTGTGGAATGCATCATTACCCGGTCAAATTAGCACAGCAGTGCGTTTAACAACTGATCCGGGTAGCGTATTCCGAGACACTGCAATTCCGATCATCCGATTTGTTCTCCATGCCTTGCAATGGGGATTTGACCAATATCTATTATACGACTAAACTACGACTAGATTCAGATAGGGTAAGGTATACTGAACGAAAATCCTTGCACTGTGGGAGTTTCACGAATGCCATCGCCCTTCCCTGGCATGAATCCCTACCTGGAACATCCAGCCTTCTGGTCGTCGTTTCACACCCGGCTGATGGTGGCGATCGCGGATGCCATTGAGCCACAGCTCAGCTCCCATTACTACGTAGACGTGGAGACTCGCACCTATCAAAGCGATGAGAGCGACGAGGAATTACTAATTGGTATCCCCGATGCGATCGTCTTTGCCAAGCAACCAGACCCCTCTGTTCCAGAGGGGCCCGCTACGAAAGAAACAGCGGTTGCCGCTCAACCTCGTCCTGAAACGGTTACCGTGCCTATGCCGATTGAAATCAAGGAGCGCTATCTAGAAGTGCGGGAAATGGGCACAGATGCGGTGATTGCCGTCATTGAACTGCTATCCCCCAAAAATAAGCGGGCGGGTGAAGGACGCACAGCATACGAGAAAAAGCGGCGGTTGATCTTGGGGAGTAAAACCCATCTGGTGGAATTAGATTTGCTGCGAGGGGCAAAGCCGATGGCGATTTTGAGAGTGAGATCGCTATCCCCCTATCGAATTCTGATTAGTCGCAGCCAACAGCGTCCCAAAGCAGATCTCTATGGAATTACGCTTCAACAAGCCTTACCCAGTTTTCCCATTCCGTTAAAACCGGATGAAGCAGAACCGATCGTCCCCTTACAAGCAGTGTTTGATCAAGTATACGAGCGAGCACGCTATGACACTCGCATTGATTATCACCAACCGGTTCCCCCACCCAAACTATCCGAAGCAGATCAGTTGTGGGTGGATGAGTTACTGGCTCCGATTCGAGGTGGGTGATGGCACGTCCCGACCAGGAAAAATGTCGGCTTTGCTCGAAGCTCGATTCCCAGGAAGCCCAACAGCGTCATGGACCGAATGGTGACGGCTGCTGGAATCCGAAAGTTTGCCACAATCGTCGTTCCTACTATCGCCATCGGGGAGTGCGGAACCATATTCGCAAGCAGCGACGACGGGAACAGCCAGCCGCATTTGGGTTATCAGAATCTGGAGCTTCCCCATCTGAACGGGTTGCGACCCTGGAGGTGTTTGCTCCTACTGCTCCCGCTGCGGTCGTTCATTGGTACCGGATCACGAAGGATGCACCCCTCCATGCGATAGGTGCAGAACTCTGGATCGGCAACGATCGGGTTGCCAAAATTGAACCGGTTCACTGCCTGGGATTGACCGAACTGCAAGTCAAAATGCTCTTGGTTCGGATTTTAGATGTCTTTTCTCAGCACAGTGGCATCAAGGTAGAACGCTTCCGATCGTCAGTGGAACTCCATCCCCACAATTGCCCGATTCGACCTTGCCCACTCTATCCGGAGGTGAAGCTGTAATGGAAGTGCAGCAGTTAGAGCTTGACCTCTGGCAATCCCTGGAGACAGCATCCCGCTTTCCAGAGACAGCAGATCTGCGATCGCTCTGCTCCCCGGCAACCTACCTCAATAATCTAGAGCAGAAATTTCTCCAGCTAGCTTTGCCGCCCTAGAAAAAAAAGACTGACGGCTATCAGCAACGAGATGAACTCAAGCGCCAAGAGTTTCTCGAACGCTTGAAGACCAAATCGGCAGACCAGATTGTCTACGCCGATGAAGCAGGCATCGACAATCGAGACGATGATCCCGATGGCTACTGTGAAATTGGACAACGCTTTAATGCCCTTAAGTCAGGCAAACGCACCGAGCGAGTCAGTTGGATTGCGGCCCTGTGCCAACGCCACCTGATGGCCCCCCTCACCTTGGAAGGCTCGTGCAACCGTGACCTGTTCGAGGTGTGGTTAGAGCACTGTTTGCTGCCTCAATTGCAACCGGGTTCGGTGATTGTGATAGACAATGCCAGTTTTCATCGCTCGCAATACATTGATGAAATTGTGGCCGCCGCAGGCTGTGAAATCTGGTATCTGCCCTCCTATTCGCCGGATTTGAACCAGATTGAGCATTGGTGGTTTGTGCTCAAAAACTGGATGCGGCAGCGCTGGGATGAATTTGACAATTTTCGTGATTGTGTAGATGCCGCCTTCAAAAACTGTCCTAACGTAATTCCGTAACGCTATATCAGGCAATTGTGGCGATCGCTGGGTATGCATGCACGCAACAGAATCAGAAAATCAGGTCGGGGATGTGTTTGTCACATGCCCGACCTGCTATTTACGCGAATGCAAGGAAGCGATTACTCAATTCCTTCAATTCGGTCTTCCACTTCCTGGTACAACTGGCGCAGGCGTTCCAGGTTTTCCTCGTTGGTTTCCCAGTAGCCGCGACCGTTGGCTTCCAGCAGAGTAGTGACCATCTTGCGGAAGGAGTTGGGGTTGAGGTTTATCAACCGCTGGCACATCTCATCGTCCTTAAAGAACGTAGTGTTGGTGTCCTCGTAGACCCAGTTATCCACCGCGTTGGCCGTGGCTGACCAGCCCATCGTGTTCACCAACCGCTTCGACAGTTCCCGTACCCCTTCATACCCGTGGGACAGCATTCCCTCATACCACTTGGGATTCAGGAGCTTGGTACGGGCATCGAGACGGACGGTTTCCGACAGGGTGCGGATTTGAGCATTCGCGGTGGTGGTGTCGGCCATGTAGGAGGCGGGCAGTTTGCCATCGCCCCGCAACCGTCCCACAATTTTGGTGGGGTCGGAGTCGTAGTAGTGGGAGACATCCGTGAGGGAGATCTCTGAGGAGTCCAGGTTCTGGAAGGTGACTTCTGCCGTCTTCAGGGCGGACTCAAACAGGTCGCGGCTCTGCTCCATCATGCCGGGATTGTCCGAGGAGAAGGCGAAGGACTTGCGGGACAGGTACATATCCTGCAATTCCGATTCATCTTCCCAGGTGCCGTTCTCCACCGCCAGGTTGATGTTGGAGGAGTAGGAGCCGGACGCATTGGAGAAGACGCGAGTGGCTGCCTGCCGCAGTTCGATGCCCATTTCCTTGGCCTGTTGGATGGCGTGCTTGCGGACGAAGTTCATTTCCTCCGGTTCCTCAGCTTCGGCGGCCATTTTCACGGCCCGATCGAGCAGGTTCATCTGGTTAATGAACAAATCTCGGAACACGCCGGAGCAGT
>JBBIQC010000134.1:485-9465 GCA_037442585.1 Oscillatoriales cyanobacterium bin_317 | reverse complement strand
ACGGTCGTTTTCCGATCAGAGAAACTACGGTTCTGGACTTGGACAAGGTTTAATTGGCAAGAAGGCTCATGGAATTAGTGAACTGACAGCTTTCTCAATCCTCAAAGGGGTTAAAGAATTCCGGCCGAGGCGGCATCTCGCGTTCCTGATTAGCCAGTTCAGATGGGGGACGATCGCTGCTCCAGGCCCACCAGGCTGTATTACACTCACACAGATAAAATTCCTGCCACTTGCGGCGACGGTCTTCTGTGTAAACAGGCGATCGCCGATTAATCCAAACTCGGGTCGCAGCCTTGCTCAGTGCTCGACAGGAGGGGCACTGAAATTCCGCTGCATGAGTGGCAGCTTGAGTCCAGTCAGGAGGAGTTGGCTCAAACGCTTCCATACTGTTCACCGCTTCAACCCTATTAACTTACTCACCCATTATCAACATTCTATGGAGCAGATGGCAGAAGGGGAAAAGAAGGCAGGCTCTCCAATTAAACCAAGTCCAGCTAGAGGACAGTCCTTTTCCGATCAGAGAAACTACGGTTCTGGACTTGGACAAGATTTAAGTTTTGAAAATTCCCCTCTCCTTCTGGGATGCTAAAACCCTGATTCTCGCGTATTTTGGTTATGGTTTTACCGTGCTGCCACGATCGCCATAAAAATCATTACTGCGAGGAAAATGCCCATGTCCATTCTTAACCTGATCTCGCTACTTGGCATTTTCGGTCTGTGTTTCGTTGCCTGGTTGTTTTCCGAGAATCGTAGTTTGAGGGTGTTTCCCTGGCGCCTCATGATTATGGGAATTTTGCTGCAGCTCGTGTTTGGAGCCGCAATTTTTCTGTTTCCACCCACGCGAGAGGCTTTACAGGTTTTTAGCGATCTCCTGAATGTCATCTTTGATGCAGCGGATTATGGCGCAAACTTTGTCTTTGGTCGCAATATTGTGCCGCTGCCCGATAAACCTGCCGATGTTAATCTGGGCTACATTTTTGCGTTCCGGGCACTCCCGACGGTGATCTTTTTCTCAGGTTTGATGGCATTGCTTTACAACCTGGGGATTATTCAGGTGATTACGAATGTATTTGCCAAGATTTTTTACTCGGTGATGCGATTGAGTGGGGCTGAAGCCTTAAGTGGAGCAGCCAATATTTTTGTGGGGATTGAAGCGGCGATCGTGGTTAAGCCCTTCCTGGCAGAAATGACTCGCAGTGAACTGTGTGCCATCCTGGCCTGTTGTTTTGGTACAGCCGCTTCTTCCACCCTGGCAATTTATGTCAGCTTTCTCAAACCTGTATTTCCCAATATTCTGGGACACCTAATATCGGCCTCGATCATGGCAATTCCGGCTTGCTTTGTGGTAGCCAAAATTTTGGTGCCAGAAACCCAGGTGCCGCTGACGCTAGGAGGATTGCCCAGGGAAAAAAAAGCATCCCGCCTGAGGACGGTGACTAGCAAACGGCAATTGCTAAAGGATGCAAAGCAGTTACCGATGGTAGAAGTGCCTGTCACCACGGAGGATGAAGAACTAACTGAGGTGCTGAGAGGAGAGGCTACGGTAGAAGCTCAGGAGCGAGGAGAAACAGAATCAGTTCCCCAGGTAGAGCCTGAAGGGCCGCAGGAAACAGTCGCAGGTGAGCCGATCGAGCGCGTTAGCCCATTGGATGCCGCGATCGTAGGAGCGCTGGATGGGGTAAAAATGGCAGTCTCGATCGCGGCTGTGCTGATCCTGATCCTGGGATTGGTGTATCTGTTCAACCAGATTTTTGTGGGGTTAGCGCTGTTGCCCAGTCCGATCGGCAATATTTTCAAGGTCGTCACTCTGTCGAATATTCTGGGATTTCTATTCTTACCTCTGACTTTCCTGACGGGAGTATCCCTGAATCCGCAGGAATTGTGGGAGTCTTCTGTAATTATTGGTCGTCGTCTGTTTGAAACGGCCATTCCGCCCTATCAAGCTCTGGCTCAAGCAGCGGCATTACCGGTGGGGCAACGAGTGATCAGCGATCGGGCTGTGCTGATTGTCAGTTACGCGCTTTCTGGCTTTGCCCATCTTGCGTCGGTTGGCATCTTTGTCGGTGGTACGATCGCCTTAATTCCCTCCCGTCGCAAAGACATTTCCGAATTGGGCTGGAAGGCTTTATTTGCAGGTACTCTAGCCACCCTGATGATTGCGGCTGTATCAGGCGTTTACTATACACCGGGCAATACCAGCATTTTAGGAGTTCAGCAAACTCCTACTTCCTCCGTCAGTCCGGCTTCAACCGAAACCCAGTCTCCTGCCGCTTCCACCCTATCTCCAGTGGTGACTCTTTCTTCCACAGAACAATAGAAAAGCAAATGGCCGCAAAAATTGGGGTACCTGATTCAGGTACCCCAAGTATGCTCTTCTGCTCTTGAATCGATCTTCAATCTAACAAGGCTTTACTAAGCCTCAGTTTTGATGTTAAGTTGTGGATGCTTCTCGGCAAAGTAGTGACTCAATAAAGTATTCACGAATGACAGGATAACTGGCCCTAAGATGATCGCCAATAATCCATGAACACTAAAACCAGGAACCAATGCAGCCGCTAACCAGAAACAAATTCCATTAACTACGAGCGAGAATAATCCCAGACTCAAGAAGTTTAATGGCATAGACAATGCCGATAGTATTGGTCTGACGGATGAATTGACGATTCCGATCGCCACGGCTGCAATGATTGCCGCAGGGAAGGTTGCCAGGTCTACCCCTGGAACAACCAGATCCACAACCAACAAACTGAGAGCCGTTGCCAGGGTGGTAAAAAAGAAACCAATCATAACGATCTCCTTATTTCTAGATAATGCCGCTACCCTTACCCCGGTAGTCGTGCTCAGAAGTTAACAAACCGCTTTCATCGTTGTCGTTGATGTCATGCAGTTCTTCAGCACGGTGCTCAACGTCTTCTTCTTCTTCCTTGCGTGCATCCCCCGGGGTTTCGTAATACATTTCAGGCTCGATCGCGTAGTTATTTAACAACCCTTCGCGATCAACCGTAAACCCACCTGTGGTATCTATGCTTTCATCTTCTGCTGGTTCAGGAATATGCTTATATTCTTCACCTTCCCGTTCTTTGCGGGCGGCTGTTTCAGCAGGGATAATACCTCTATCATAAGCGTCCGATTCAACACGTGGATTTGTCATAACGCCATCTCAACTCAATAACAATTCCTGTACTATACAGCCCAGAAAAAAAAGAGCCTTCTACCCCTGGATCAACTATTCAACTAGAGTTCTCTGTCTCAAGACGTAAACCAAGTCCAGCGAGAGAACGGTCGTTTTCCTATAAGAGTACGGTTCTGGACCTGGACAAGGTTTACTTTAGAGCCATTTGCCTATTCTCCAAAGAATTGGTCTATTCGTTGCACATAATCCAGCTTTGCGATCGCTACCAGAACCTCACGCCATTGAGGAGTATGGGTTTCACCGATACACAGATACTGATTTTTAGTGCAGCCAATTCGTCCGGGCGATCGAGAAATTTGAATAGCAGGGTTAATCGAACGGACTTCATTGAGGTGCTTCTCGGTTGCGGGAATGCAAAACTCATAACTCAGCGATCGTCGTCCGTTGGGTGGGCCAGTTAATCCATCTGGTGAAATCTGGGAAAGATCAAAAGTGATTTTGTTTGGCACTGAATTAGAAACAGTCACCTGACTGATATTTTGAGTGGATAGTTTACAGGCCAGTAATCCAGGACAGAGAATTACAAGCATTAATAAAATAACTCTGAGCATCATCGAAATTACCAAAATATAATCGAAATAATACCAAATTAGATTGTGATTCCGGTAAATGTCTGTAGGGGCGGATTTAGCAAATTAATCCTGCTGCTTTGATGTTCATTGAACAGTGAAACCCGCCCCTACCAATCCTTCTGCTACGTGCTTCCTCCCATCGATCGCATCATGGTTTCAATGCATCTCCTGAAACGGGAGCAAACCAGTGGGTTACCTCTTCAGGAATGGCCAGGGTTAACTCCCGGTTTGACCAGTCTTCGTTAGGGGATAGCAAGGTTCTGACTGTAACAGGGCTACCTTGAGAATTGGCGACCTGAACGCTGACCAACTTGTACATCCCCAGGTTTTCTACCAGAAATACCCGGCCCTGAATCGTTGGTCGATCGCCCGGTTGTGCTAATCGGATATGCTCTGGACGAATGCCCAGAACGACCTCAGATGGGATAGTTGGCAAATTGGGTAGCGGAATCTGAAAATTTCCCAGCCAGGCATGGCGATCGCGGCAGGGCAGAGTCAGTAAGTTCATTTGGGGACTGCCAACAAACCCGGCAACAAATTGGTTCGCCGGATGGCTGTAAATGCGATCGGGGGAATCCAATTGCTGCAAATAGCCATCATTCAGAACAGCTACTTTTGTGGATAGGGTCATTGCCTCTGTCTGGTCATGGGTGACATATACTACGGGAGCCTGCTGGGCCTCAAAAATTTGTTTCAGTTCTGCCCGTACATTTTCCCGCAGTAAAGCATCCAAATTACTCAGAGGTTCATCCAGCAAAAATACATCCGAATCCCGCACTAATGCTCGTCCGACGGCGACCCGTTGCCGCTGTCCCCCTGATAGTTGGCCCGGTTTGCGTTGCATGAGTTCGTTCAGTTCCAGAATTTGGGCAACTTCCCGCACCCGCTTGTCAATCTCGGCTTTGGGAACCTTCTTCAGCCGCAAGCCTGCACTTAAATTTTGGTAAACCGTCATGTGGGGATACAGCGCATAACTTTGAAAAACCATCGCAATATTGCGATCGCCCGGTTGCATTTGAGTCACATCTCGCCCACCAATCACGACTCGTCCCTGGGTGGGCAGTTCCAATCCCGCAATCATTCGTAAAATAGTAGACTTGCCGCAGCCTGATGGCCCCAGCAAGCTTAAAAACTCTCCATCCTCAACTGTCAGGCTAATATCCTTCACAGGAACGACTTTGGGGCTGAAAGTTTTGTTGAGATGAATTAGTTCAAGCTGGGCCATAGATGGGATCGTCGTAAAGGATGGACAACACTCACTGCAAAAGGCAAGTTGTTCTCCCCAGCTTACTGCAAGCACAGCCAGTCTCCTCTAGACAGCAAAAATTCTCAAATTTCAAAGGCTCTAGTCATACATTTCAGTGGGGTTTGTGTTTTAGAGCGGAAAATTTGAGAGGGGGTTTCTGGAAACTTGCTAATCTTTGTGTAATCAGTAGTGACTAAAGCACTGAATTGCTCCAGGGAGGGCACGATGCCAATTGATTATTCAAGAGCTGTAAAATACGCTGTTTTTTGCCAAAAGGTTTATGAAAACTTTAGTACTGTTCAGTTTGATGGCATAACAGAAACCCCCATTCTGATTAGCGACCCAAAAACTGATACGCAATGCGCGATTCTGCCAGAGGGAACAGCGGCTACGATCGTATTTCGGGGTAGCGAGTCTTCTGAGGACTGGGAAACTGATTTTAATACATCGTTGGAACGTGCCCAATTTGACCAGAAGGTGATCCGTGAATTGATTGTTGGCCCCCAAGAAAAAACCTACCCCTATGCTGGCCCCAGCAGTTCGGGAGCCTTAATGCACACGGGGTTTGTGACCGCTTACTTTGCGGTAAGAGACCAGATTCATCATTACATTCAAAATAGTGCAGTTTCGACTGTGGTTGCCACGGGTCATAGTTTAGGGGGAGCGCTGGCTACCCTCTGTGCGGTTGATATTCAGTACAATTTTTCCGATAAAGTAACCATCGAAGCCTTTACCTACGGTGCGCCGAAAGTAGGGAATGATGGCTTCCGTGATTCTTATAATCAACGGGTTCCCAACAGCTACCGGGTTGTTCACGGGATGGATATCGTACCGGAGTTGCCAAGATGGTGGCAGGGCTACCGGGCTGTGGACAAAGAATTCCGGATTGGACAGCGGTTCAGCATCAACTTCATCACCCAACGGTTTAAGGATCACGCGATCGATCGCTATATTGCAGTCCTCAGGCAATTAGCAAAATAAATGATTCAGCCCGAAGCATTAGAAAATGTTTGGGCACAGGGAAGTACCAGCAAAGGCTTTTGGGGAATTATTGCTAAACACGTAACCAGCGGTTAATAGCAAAAGGTGAAGCGGGTGAAGCGGTGATCTTGACTCAGATCCCCAAGGGTTTGATATTGTGGGTATTTGAGCCAGATGCACAGTTAGCCAAACGTTAAACCCTGTACGTATTCACCATTCCCTCACGAAAGTCCTGTGGCGCCTAACCGCTTACCTCAAACTACCGCCTATGTTCGGATTACTCGCCAATGCTGGCAGCAGGGCAAAATTGAAGGTGAGGTGCGGGCTAATCAGTTTGAGTGGCAATTTGAGTGGTGCTTCCGGCAGGGAGAATTGCTCGTCCAACCCTCTCTAGGGCGTGCTCTGATTAAAGAACCTTTGGGACGGTTTCTGGAACAACGGGACTATCAGTTGGAACCTGGGGGAGATTACTCGTTTACCATTCGGGGAGAAGTATAGGCATTCCTGTATCGGTTGAGGTAGAGAAATCTTCCCCCCGAACGGTAACTACTACCGACTGAACGATGTGCTGATCAAGCGGCGTCGCTTGGGAGATTGACGTTCTATTGCCCTGTGCAGAGCAGTTTCAAAATGGCTAGTGGCATCATCCCAGGTGTAACTCGTCACTTTGTTGTAAGCCATATCCGACATCACTTGCCAGGTTGAATTGGAGAAGTGATAAATCTGCTCGATCGCTCGTGCTATATCCTCTGGATCTTCTGGTTTCACTAAAATTCCGGCCCCATCGCTCAACATTTCCGGGGCGATTCCCGTTGGGGTGCCAATCACCGGAGTGCGACAGGCCATTGCTTCTAAGATAGGAAGACCGACGGCTTCATAACGGCTAGGAAACAACCAGGCATCACAAGCTGAGTAATAGTCTCGCAGTTGATGTTGTTCTGGCCAGGGGTTGTAGTGCAACTGAGATAGAAAGGGAAGTTCCAGAGATTGACCAAACCCGAAGGCAACCAGACACAAATCAGGAATGCGTTGGGCTGCTAATTCCAGTGCCTTAAAAGCAATATCGCACCCCTTCCAGGACGTGTGCCCATACATCATGCCAACGGTGGGGACAGGCTGCTTATTCCGTTTGGAAGCAAAAAATTGTTGAGTGTCCACGCTGGGAACTACGAGGGAGATATCCCGATCGCCAAACCGAAGCATGAGAGTATCACGGATCCAGTTCGCAACGGTGATCTTATGCAATGGCATTTGATAAGTTGCTTCTACTCTCCTGCGGGGTAAATAATCGAACATCTCATAGTGTTGGATGTAATAGACTTTTGCCCCTTTCGATCGAGACAGTTTCATCACCCACTCTGCCGTTTCCCACCAGGTGGCAATGACAACATCTGCATCTGGCACATCAGCATCTGTCACTGGACGGTAACGTTCCAGTACATGACAGGCAAGACCTAATCGCTCAAAATGACCTAACTGGATTTCGTCAGTAAGCAGTTGTTCTTGCTTTAGGAAAGATTTAATGCGTTCCCTAAGACTGGGCTGGGCAGGAGGTACAGCAACTAAATAAACTTCATGACCGCACTTCTGTAATAAGCTGGCATACAGTGCAATTACGCGCATTCCGCCACCCATATCAGGTGTAGGAAGAACGAAGGTAATCCGCATGAATCAGTATCTCCTTTAACAAGTAGTAGCCACGTTCAAACAGGTAGTGTTGATTATCTGAGCAGTAAAGTTGATAGCTACTCTCAAGCAGTTATAGATGCCAGTGATTCCATATAGAAAAAGATGATCATTTTTTATGGAAGTCATAAAAAATAAGGAGTAAGAGTTTAGCTCATTGAAAGATAGCTTTGAAAACAATCTACTTTGAAAACAATCTAGTTGTCTCAAATATTCCTTTAAGAATTTCAAATTAGTCAATTTTGCTATTTTTAATACTGTTTTTGCATAAACTGAACAATCAATACAGCACCTCTAAATCCATGAATTAATTATCAGTGCATTAGTCCAGTATTTCTACGGATCTTTGTGAAAATTATGTAGAATTTGATGAAGATTCTATAGTTTTTCTGAGACAACCAACAAATACTTTAATTCTGGAGTTTCTAACTAAACCTTATCCAAGTCCAGAACCATAGTTTTTCCTAGGGGAAAACGACCGTTCTCTCGCTGGACTTGGTTTAGATCTGGCTGAACACGAGAGAGGAGCCACGATCGCCTGCTTCCGAATGCACGGTTACAGTAATAATTTGCTGATCCATCAGTCGAGCTTTGCCCGCTGGGGATCCCGTGCCCGGATTCACTGGATAAGCTGGAAAACAGGCAGCACTGAGACTGAGGCGAATTGCACAGCCCGGTTGCACACTAATACAGGTAGGTTGCAGGGCCAGGGTAAGAGGGTTGGTCGATGCAGTTGCTTGCACCACGATATGACCCTCGGTAAAATTAAACACTCTGCCGTCGGGTTGAACCTCAGACACAACGGCATGCAGGTCAAAGCTGGGAGTATCGGCTGTACACGTTAAATGAAGCCGCACCTCCCCCGCCAGGTGTAGGGCTTCTGTCAAGGGGTCAGAGGTATAAGTCAGAATATCAGTGCGGCTATCCAGGGTCGATCGCTCCTGGGGGCCGGAGGGGTAAGCGGCATGGCCTCCGCAGGCGGGAACGGGTCGCCAG
The DNA here is from genome assembly GCA_037442585.1 of Oscillatoriales cyanobacterium bin_317. Taxonomy (GTDB): domain Bacteria; phylum Cyanobacteriota; class Cyanobacteriia; order Leptolyngbyales; family Leptolyngbyaceae; genus Leptodesmis. Next base: position 791 of record JBBIQC010000134.1, on the reverse strand, counting down.
GGATCATGGACGAGGATGTCAAGCAAGTTATGAGTTATAAGTGTTGAGTTTTGAGTTGGATAGCCTTCTGGATTTTGGATTTTGGATCTTGGATTTTGGATTGTCTCTGAGGAATTTTGAATTTTGAATTTTGAATTTTGAATTAATCGTCCGTCTCGATCGTCGATCGCCGCAAGTCCCGTGCTGGCAAGGTAGAAAACAAGGGATTGGGGGGTGTTCCAGGAGGAGTAGGAGCGCCACTGGTTGGTGCCCATTGCAAAGAGTTGGATGGGAGGTTCAGTGAGAAGTCCGGTGTCGATGCCCTTT
>JBBIQC010000134.1:0-475 GCA_037442585.1 Oscillatoriales cyanobacterium bin_317 | reverse complement strand
ACCAGCGAATTTGCAGACGATCGCAGGGACTGTTTGCCTCTGGGCCAAAGTCCAATGCACCAACTGTGCGGCTCCAGGGAAGGTGTGCCCAGGGGCCGACGATCAGTTGCTGACGGTAGGCGCTGCGATCGGCCATCTCTTGATAGAGGTGCAAGGTGCCGCGCAGGAAAGTATCAAACCAGCCACCAATATGCAGCATTGGGAGATCAACGTCTTGGAAGTAAGTTTTTGGGGATAGCTGTTGCCAATACTCATCGGGGTCAGGATGATCCAGCCACTCGTGATAGAAGGAATCGGGTGCGAGTTGCTGAAGCAGACTGGGGCGGGTGGGCACTGCGTCCCCTAGAGGCAAGTTTTTGGCTGTTGCAGCCAGCCTTTGATAAGCAGCAGCGTCGCCTTGCAAACGGGCAGTTTCGGCAGCCAGTTGAATCGCCCACCCCAGATTCGCTTGTAAGCAGAACGCTCCATTTTCATA
>JBBIQC010000133.1:5456-9486 GCA_037442585.1 Oscillatoriales cyanobacterium bin_317 | reverse complement strand
TCGGGGAGTTCGCTTAATCGCCGCAGCAGGTTAGCCGCCGTTTGAATGCGTTCTGGGGTCAGTTTCAGCCATTCCAGGATCAGCTCAGGAACTGCCATTTCCCGACTGGCTTCCAGATCCAGCGTATTGGCTTCTAGAATGTCATTTTGTTGTTGCTTCAGCGCTTCCGCCATCGCATAAACGGTTTGACTGCGCAACACACCTTTGGTCGTTGCTAATTGGATCGAAGCTCGATGGGCAGCCTGTACAGCAACGAGTGGATCGGCAATTAGTCCGTCAGAAAAATCCGTTGTCATGGGTTATCGTCTATAAGCCAGCAACACCATCAGCGCAGGCAGCACGGCCAAAAGTAGTACTCCAACGATCAGAACGATGCCCGATGAACTTGATTTGGCATTCAGGGCCAGCGGCAACCAAATGATCAGCATGATCAGGGTAATACCCAGGGCGACGGGTAGATAGCTTTCCCCCAAACCCGCATGGGCCGGATTCCACTGGTGGCCATTCCACCGCCATGCCCGCTTATAAGGATAACTTCCCGAAAGCTGTTCCAGAACCTGCCCCGTTTCATCCACGACAAAGATTTGTTGACAACGGTTGCATCCGAAGGCTTCCGTAAGTGCGATCGGGGATAACCGCCCCCGTCTACGGCAAGGACAGGGATAATCTTGTGTTAAATCAATTTTTTGAGATTTTTGTGGTTGCACAGGCAGCACCAGGATGCAGTTGCAAATATCTTGTCTGAATAAATTAACCCTCGTCCATCCTGCAGAACACTGCGTCTTTTAGAGGAAAGTTTCAGGTTCCTGGCTGGACGTTAGTTGATTACCCTTTGATTCAAGCAATTAACAGACAGGTCATCAAGTCCCCCCTCTGACCGTAAGCTAAAGCTTTATTTTCGGGTTGTAATCTAATTCTAAAAAACTCTAGAAGGTATTTTTTACCGGCAATATTATCATGATTAAAAAGGAAAAATAGCGGAAGTGTGAGATGAAGCAGAGCGAGGGGTACGAGACAAAGTTATAACGCGCTCCTGAAAGAAATTACTTAGCCCACTGATAGCCACTGATAACATCCCAGGCAACCTGCTTGTACTGTGTAGCCAAAGCTACTGGCAGAGGGCCATTGGCGGTTACTTTCTCTTTTGGAGGCTGGCCAGTCACAGCAGCGTAATACAGCAGCCCAACAAAGTAGCGACCCGTGGCATTGAGGTGTATCCCGTCTTGAAAATGCTCGGCTATAAACTGTTGCTGAGACTGGCCCAATCGCTCCCTGAGAGCAGCAAAGCCGGAGCCAGCCGGAATTATGCCGATCGGCTTACCATCACTCACCCGATCAATACCGGTACGAGTCTCCTCATTCTCCGCTTGCCTGTTGCGTACCCAGGCATCCCATTGGGCGGCTGTTTGATATCTGGAATCTTGATTATTTGGCCAAACTGAGTACAGCCACAGCTTTACGTTCGGATTCGCCCTTTGAGCATAAGAGTAGAATAAGGAGCCGATGCGAACATCTCCAGGTTCTGGAATATTCTTTTCATCGGGTCTAGGGAGATAGTCAGGACTTACAGGGACAGTGTTCTGCTCGTTCGGATCGGAATAGGCAGACCTGTAAATCGGCATAATTGTCAGGTGATCGGGCTGCATCTTCTGCATGAGGGCCAGGGGTGACTTATCCCTGCCCGCACTGTTTTGAAAGTGCCAGAGATAGGACAGGGGCGCTCCTGGGATACTGAATTTTTGCTGCTCAACCCGATAACCAGCACTGACAAGAAGGGGTTCGGCTCCGTCGCCAAGCTCATCTGTACCACTATTGCCTATGAAAAAAATTTTGATAGTACTCTTGCTTGCCCGAACTCCCGGTATGACCCTTTGCAGGGCACATCCTTGTAAGCCAGGTAGGTAGTTCGCCGGAATGGTGGCAACCCATCCCTCAAATAGGGAATTGAAGACACCACTCAGTAGAATCAGGGCCGCAGCACTGAGCGCAAAAGCACAATTAAGCATCATCTGGAGGCAAAGAGGATATTTGAGAAAGCGGGCAACGCGATTCGAACGCGCGACATTCACCTTGGCAAGGTGACGCTCTACCACTGAGCTATGCCCGCACAATTCAGACGATTATCAGGATCTCAGAATCAGGTGACACCTGTCAACTATTTTAGGTCGAGATTTTTGCTGTTGCACTGGATGCTGGCTCCTAGAGCTTTCTGTATTTTAAAGAACATTTTTTTACAGGCATCTCTCGATCGCTACCTTTCTGGAATTCAGTCAACTTCCTTTGAATTAAACCTTGTCCAAGTCCAGAACCGTAGTTTCTCTTATAGGAAAACTCCAGTTCTCTAGCTGGACTTGGTTTAAAAGCTAACCAGGTTGCACACGCCCTTGAATTCAACCTGGGTGATACATCTACAAGCAACTGCCCCAGGCTGAGGATGGCAACTATTACGTAGATGCCGTATTTGAGGGGGGCGGCGTTAAGGGAACGGCATTTTTAGGTGTTTTGCAGTGCTTGAATGATGCAGGAATCAGACTACGCAAAGTGGCAGGCACCTCAGCAGGGGCAATTACAGCAGCACTGATCGCCACGGGATTTGATGAACATGGTGAGTTCAAGATGGCTCAGTTGGAGAAACGCCTGAGTACCCTGGACTACAATGACTTTCTCACCCAAAAAGCCAGCCCATTTATTTTCAACGGCGACCCCAGCGATGATTTACAAAATCCCCTTCTGATGTTGCTGAACCTGTTGCTGGTTAGGAAGAAAGGGCAGTATTCATCAAATCCTTTTTTGAAGTGGCTGCAGGAGCAAATTGGCCCTGATAAGGGGACATTTAAGTTTTTTGAAGGAAACGATCAGAAACTCTGGTATGAGCAGCGAGAGCTACAGGTGGTAATCTCGGATGTTAGCCAGAAGGCGATGCGCGTGTTGCCGCAGGATCTGGGCAAGTATGGCGAATATGAGGAGTTACTCAAAACGTTTACTGTAGCGGAAGCAGTGCGGTTGTCGATGAGTATTCCATTTTTCTTTGAACCCGGAAAGTTAGGTGGATCAACCATCGTTGATGGCGGTGTTTTGAGCAACTTCCCCTTATGGATCTACGATGCCGAAGAAAACCAGCTGCCCAACTGTCCAACGTTTGGATTTCGACTGGTAGATCCGCCAAAAAACGAGAACATCCAAACGGCTGTGGTCCTCTTTAAGGAGATGCTCAGTACCATGCAGGCTGCCAGCGATCGCCATTATGTAGAGAAAAAGGGCTATAACCGCGTCATTAACATTAACCTGCATGAACTCGGTGAATTGAAGGTTACAGCCACTCAATTCAATTTGACCAATGAGCACAAGGATGCTCTTTACAAGCTGGGTTATCAAACAACTAAAGATTTTTTGCTAAACAAATGGAATTGGGAGGCTCATCTCAAGGCTCGCGGTTATGATGTGACGCAACTACAAAAACAGAAGGCCGAACCGATCGCACTAAAGGTTCAAAAACCTGCTCCGATCGCAGCTTGACGAGGCATTGAATACGTCTGTTGTCAGCGGGATGAAGTAGTTCTTCACTCCGCTGACAGCGATTAGGTCTCCTAACACCCTCCCCTTAGAGATTTGTTGAAATCGCCTGAACCGGACAGGTAGGAATGCACTGTTCACAGACGATGCAGCGCGATCGTGTGAAGGTAAGCTTAAACGATTCAGAATCCAGGGTCAGAGCCTCACTAGGACAAACCCCCGTACAGAGGCCACAGTGTACACACAAATCTTCATCGATCACGATTTCGCGGCTGGAGGAAGAAACTCCGATGTCCTGGGAGCGCATCCACTCGATCGCCGCTTCCAGTTGGTCAATATCCCCCGACAATTCCACCACCAGTTTGCCAATCTGATTGGGGGCCACCTGTGCCCGAATAATATTTGCCGCGACGTTAAAATCCTTTGCCAATCGATAGGTGACTGGCATCTGGACGGAACGCTTGGGGAAGGTTAGGGTTACTCGTTTTTTCACGGTGATAGGAGGGGATAGTTTGCC
>JBBIQC010000133.1:0-5416 GCA_037442585.1 Oscillatoriales cyanobacterium bin_317 | reverse complement strand
GGTTCAAACCTCCGAGTTTTTAGCTCCACAGGCTGATTGTGTAGCACCATCGTCGTCGTGCCGTTCATTTCAAAGCCAATTTTTTTGTAAAAAGATTGCTGTTGGGTCGTCATCAGGTAAACTCGCTCGACCCGGTACAGTTTGGGATGACTGAGTACCGTTTGTACCAGTTTTCGCCCCAAGCCTGCTCCTCGATAGTCCGGATGGATCACCACATCCCAGATCGTGGCTCGATAAATGCCATCTGAGGTGGCTCTGGCAAAACCGATCAGATCGGGGTCATTCCAGACGCTGATCACCGGATCACTGTTGGCAATGGCAATCTCCAAATCCTCCAGTTGGCGATCGCGTGCCCAAAAAGCGGCAGTCTGGAACAAGTTCTGAAGCTGGTACAGGTCAACCTGCGATCGCTGATCACAAAACCGGACAGAACGGCAATCGCTCTTAGAATTTTGAATTTTGAATTTTGAATTTTGAATTTTGGCTTCCGGTGGGTCAGGTGTTTGGGGGGGCTTGCTAAATACCAAACCGGCTTCCGAATTTTGAACGTTCTGCTTCACCATCCACTGTCCACTCTCCTCATCTGGCTATTGTCCATACAGCCGCCACAACCTGCATCCATCCGTAGAAAGGCAACCCCTTTTCTGGCTTCGGCTTTGAAATACAGATTAAATTCAGTCAGGTTGGGATATCCGCTGGCTGATAGACAATGCCAAAAATACATTATTGTCTATCATTGATAAGTTAGTCCTGAACACTCCTCAGGCCATCAATGCAAAACTTTACCGTTTTTCGGGTGTCCGGTCATCCCTAACTTGAGATCGCTTAATTGGTATGCCCTTTCCGTCCCATCGACCCTCTCAAATTTCCTACCGACGGCAACGGTCATCCCGTGGCACAAAAGCGATGCAACCCGATCGCAAACGCTCTGTCTGGCTCTTGCTGGTGCTTTTATTGCTATGGAGCCTTTGCCTGGGAATTGGGCTGGCTCAGGCGACCGAACCCCAATCGAGAGAGGCGATCGCCCAGATTCCCCCAACGAATTCCACCCAGCCAGTGGCTACCCCAACCAGCACCAGTGGCCGCATTGGTACGGTTGATGTGGTTCCAGAACGCTACCAGGCGGCCCAGAATCTTTACCTCCAACATTGTTCCACGTGTCATATTGCCCTGCCTCCAGCGGTGATGCCGTCCGAAACCTGGCGCACGTTGATTCAAGATACGCAGCATTATGGGGCAGAACTGAAACCTCTGGATCGCTTTGAAATCCAGGGGATGTGGCAGTATTTACGCGACTTTTCCCGACCGCAGGCGATCAACGAACAAACCCCTTATCGCCTCTACGAATCCCGCATCTTCAGAGCACTGCATCCCCGCGTCAAATTTGCTCAACGGGTGAACCTGGAAAGTTGTATTTCCTGCCATCCCGGTGCTGGTCAATACGACTTCCGCAGCCTCAGCGCTGAATGGCAAAACGCCCCGTGATAGTTAAGAATGAAGAGTTAAGAGCTAAGAATGAAAAGTTAAGAATGGGGCAGAATAGGTTCTGAATTTTGCACGTTTAACTGTTAACTCTCAACTTTTAACTCTTAACTCTTTTTCCACTCTTAACTCTTAACTTTCACCTCTTAACTGTCCAACCTAGAAACCTGCCATTTTTCGCCATGTTAAAAACGTTGCTGGGCGATCCAAACGCACGCAAACTCAAGAAATATCAACCGATCGTGACTGAAGTCGCTTTGCTGGAAGAGGAAATCCAATCCTTGTCGGACGAGGAATTGCGAGGCAAAACGACAGAATTTAAGCAGCGCCTGGAACAAGGGGAAACCCTGGATGACTTGCTGCCAGAAGCCTTTGCCGTGGTCAGGGAGGCAGGCAAGCGAGTGCTGGGGATGCGCCACTTTGATGTGCAAGTGCTGGGGGGCATGATCCTGCACGAAGGTCAGATTGCTGAAATGAAGACGGGGGAAGGAAAAACCCTGGTGGCAACCCTTCCTGCTTACCTGAATGCTCTGTCTGGTAAGGGTGTGCATGTGATCACCGTAAACGATTACCTGGCTCGTCGGGACGCGGAATGGATGGGGCAGGTGCATCGTTTCTTGGGCCTCACCGTGGGTCTGATTCAGCAGACCATGACTCCCAGTGAGCGCAAGAAGAATTACGACTGCGATATTACCTACGGCACCAACAGTGAGTTGGGGTTCGACTACCTGCGGGACAATATGGCCACCTCAATGGCCGATGTGGTGCAGCGTCCTTTTAACTACTGCATCATCGACGAAGTGGACTCAGTGTTGATTGATGAAGCCCGCACCCCCCTGATCATTTCCGGTCAGGTGGAGCGGCCCAGTGAGAAATATATTCAGGCGGCAGAGATTGCCAAAGCCCTGAATAAAGATGAGCACTATGAAGTCGATGAAAAGCAACGGACGATTCTGCTGACGGATGAAGGGTTTATTCGGGCTGAACAATTGCTGGGCGTCACGGATCTCTTCGACCCAAAAGATCCCTGGGCGCATTATGTGTTCAACGCGATTAAGGCTAAGGAACTGTTCATCCTGGATGTGAATTACATTGTGCGGGGTGGCGAAGTCGTGATTGTAGATGAGTTCACGGGACGGGTAATGCCTGGTCGGCGCTGGAGTGATGGTCTGCACCAGGCGATCGAAGCCAAGGAAGGGGCCGAAATCCAACCGGAAACTCAAACTCTGGCCACGATTACCTACCAGAACTTCTTCCTGCTCTATCCCAAACTGGCGGGGATGACAGGGACGGCCAAAACAGAAGAAGCGGAATTTGGCAAGATTTACAACCTGGAAGTGACGACCATTCCCACGAACCGCACCAACATCCGGCGCGATTTATCGGACGTGGTGTACAAGACGGAAGAAGCCAAGTGGCGGGCGGTGGCGATCGAGTGTGCAGAGATGTACAAAATGGGCCGTCCGGTTCTGGTGGGTACCACCAGCGTGGAAAAGTCGGAAGTCCTGTCTCGCTTGCTGGCGGAGTTGAAAATTCCCCACAACCTGCTGAACGCCAAACCAGAGAACGTGGAGCGGGAATCGGAAATTGTCGCGCAAGCCGGACGGAAAGGAGCCGTGACGATCGCCACCAACATGGCCGGACGCGGAACCGACATCATCTTGGGTGGTAACTCGGATTACATGGCGCGGTTGAAGATGCGGGAATATTTTATGCCCAAACTGGCCCAACCCGAAGATGAGGATGAATTTGGTATTACGTCAGTTCCGGGAGCCGGAGGAGGTCGTAGTGGGGGTCAGGGATTTGTCCCCGGTCGCAAGGTGAAAACCTGGAAAGCTTCACCCCAGATCTATCCCACGGACTTATCCAAAGCTACGGAAAAGCTGTTGAAGGAAGCCGTGGATTTTGCGGTCAAAGAGTACGGAGAGCGATCGCTGCCGGAACTGGAAGCCGAGGACAAAATCGCCGTTGCTTCTGAAAAGGCTCCGACTGAGGATCAAGTCATTCAAAAACTGCGGGCAGCCTATAACCAGATCCGGCACGAATACGAAGCCTTCACCGGAGCCGAACACGAGGAAGTTGTTTCCCTGGGTGGTCTGCATGTGATCGGGACAGAGCGTCACGAATCCCGTCGGATTGACAACCAGTTACGGGGACGGGCCGCTCGGCAGGGCGACCCCGGTTCCACCAAGTTCTTCCTCAGTTTGCAGGACAACTTGCTGAGAATCTTTGGCGGCGATCGCGTCGCGGGTCTGATGAATGCCTTCCGGGTGGAAGAAGATATGCCGATCGAGTCGGGAATGCTGACGCGATCGTTGGAAGGTGCCCAGAAGAAGGTCGAAACCTACTACTACGACATTCGGAAGCAGGTGTTTGAGTACGACGAAGTGATGAACAAACAACGTCGGGCCATTTACGCTGAACGCCGGCGGGTACTGGAAGGGCAGGACTTGAAGGAACAGGTGATCAAGTACGCGGAACTGACGATGGATGACATCGTAAATGCCTACATCAATCCCGAACTACCAGCGGAAGAATGGGAACTGGATAAGTTAGTTAGCAAGGTGAAGGAGTTTGTTTACCTGCTGGCCGACCTGGAACCCAAGCAACTGGAAGATCTGACGTTTAGCGAAATTAAAGCCTTCCTGCATGAACAGGTGCGGATTGCCTACGACAACAAGGAAGCTCAGATTGACCAGATTCAACCCGGATTGATGCGGCAGGCAGAACGGTTCTTCATTCTGCAACAGATTGATACCCTCTGGCGAGAACATCTGCAACAAATGGACGGTCTGCGGGAATCTGTTGGTCTGCGCGGTTATGGTCAGAAGGATCCGTTGATTGAATACAAGAGCGAAGGATTTGAACTATTCCTGGAGATGATGACCGATATTCGTCGAAATGTCGTCTACTCCCTGTTCATGTTCCAACCCCAGGTGCAACCTACCGCTCCCGCTGCCGCCGTAGCTGGAGACATTGAGGTTGAGGAACTGTAAAACATAGAGTTACTTCCTGACTTGATCGCCTTGATTGAGACGCTGTATTTAGCAGCGTCTCACAGTTCTTAAAGGTTAATCTGGAATGAAGGTAGTAATGAGGGCAGAAGCAAGCACCATCGGAAGAAGCCGACTGCCCTCAATGGAGCAACTTCAAGCAGATTGTGAAACCTGGATGTAGTGTAGAGAAGGTAGCTCTAGCCGTTCTCATGAACTACCTAGAACTACCAGGCGAAATCCCCGAAATCCCCTAACTCCTTACAATGTACAGTCGATTAATTTGACTGTATTCATCTTTTGAAACAAGGTATGCGCTGACTCTAAAACCGCTTGTTATGGCAGCTAGAGCAGTAGCCAGCATTTCTTTTCTTTCGTTTGAGACGGCATAATACCAGTGCAAGGGAAAAGCTCCACCCACATCCCGAAGCTGAATGTAGATAGTTCCGTCTTCTGCCGGACCTGCAGCTCCCACTTCACAGATGAACCATCCACCAGGTGATGCGTTAGATTCAGATTTAAGAGATTCTGCTGATAACACAGATTCAGGGGGCGTAAAAGCTGCTTTTGGGTTGGGTTTATCCAATGTTGTAGGCATATTTATTCTCCTTGGGTAAAATATCACAATTATCGTCCAATCACTCAGTGAGAAGTGCTACTGCAGAGACAGTACTTCTTGACTCGGCTGTTTCAGACAAAAGCACTGACAACCATGCTGCGGTACTAACAGGTTTCGTTATTGGAGGAAGGATCCTGTCATCCCATCCAATTTGTTTACGAGTCCACTGGCACATGGTTAAAGTGTTTGCATCCATCAAGCAAGCTTCGTGGCTGCCTGGACAATCCTTGCAGTTGTTATTGGGAACACCAAGATAGCCATGACTACCACCACAGGCACAGCTTCCATATTCATCAGCACCACCAAAAATGTGGCAACTTTC